>JAFGTR010000102.1 GCA_016934055.1 Bacteroidales bacterium
TCAAGAGCCAGGAATCAAGACAATAGATTAAAGATCAAAGACGGGAAGAAGGTAAACGGTAAACGGTAATCGGTAAACGGTAGTTTTGGGTTTGGTGATGTGGGTTTTGGGTGTGGGAAAAAACTTCGAAAATCGTACATTATGCATTGTACATTGAAATAGAGCCAGGAACCAGTAAGCAGGAAGCAGGACAAAAGAACAAAGACCTGAGACGAATTGATTTTTTTTCGGTGCTTACCAGTACAAATTATTGTATTGAGGATGAAACGGTTCATTATAAGGACTCAAAGCGGGCTGATAGTTACCGGAAACCCTGAATTCAGCCCCGATAGAAAAACCTTTTGTTATTTCATAATTCAGTCCTAATGACATTGATTCGGATGGCATATAATATCCAGGGCGGTATCTGTTAGTCATTTCAGATGTCATACCATGATAAAAAAGTCCATTTTCCGGATTCTTATAATAGCTGCCGGTTAGTGTCAGCCTGTTGGTTAACAGGTAATCTAAAGCAACAAAAAAGGCTGTCTGGCTCAATGATTTTGCCGGAAAAGACCCGGGTTGTGATGCGGTAAAGGAAGGTTTGTAAAATGAATTGAAGAAAATAATACAGCCTGCCCTGATACGGAAGCGGGGACTGATATTGTAAGCAATGGCCGGAGCCACATATGACGTGGTGAAAAAATTATCATGCCCGCCTGCCAACAGAATCATACCGGTTGAGAATGAAAAACCAACCTTTTTAATTGCCGGTGTTTTCAATGGATTAGGATCAGATTCTTCAGCAAAAACAGCATTGATATAATCAGGATCTGAATTAATATCCTCAACAGATATTTCCTGTCCTTTAATATCCGGACATATGAAAAGCACATTTAAAGATGTAGCGATCAGAAAGGCCTGCAGCAAAAGTGCATCTTTTATTTTCATACCCTGGATAATTATCAGATTCAACTTTTTCAAAGGTAAAGATTTTACCTTAATTTCATATCAGGGCGATGTTGAATAAGGCATATTGATTAAAAAAGTTTTTTTGGTTAGCCATTACATACACACAATGTGTCATTCATGACGATAATAGCTTTTTTAAAGTCCTCTCGGTTTATAACAAATTGCATATTAACCTGTTTGAGTGATTGTGAAAAGGCATCGATATTGATGTTGTTTTCAGCCAGGGCTTTGGTTGCCTTCGATAAGATGCCCGGATGTGCAATATTGGTCCCAAGGGCACAAATCAGGGCAGATGGTTTAACGGTGATCTCGTAATACTTTTCTTTCAATTCGTTATAAAGTTCATCACAAAAATCGTCTTCCCAGATTACCTGGGTAATACTATTGGCATTCGTGGCTTTAAGAATATAACTTATATTGTATTTTTGAAATATCTGCATGACCATCAGGTCGAAACCAACCTGTCCGACCATAAGCGGATCGTGTATCTCAATGGCTACAACTTTATCGGTTCCGGAGATAATCTCTACTTTCGATTGCTCGCCGACATAATCTTTTGAGATGAGGGTTCCCGGATGTTCGGGTTCAAACGTGTTTTTCACACGTATATTTATACCATTCATCTCGAGGGGTTTTGATGCTTTGGGGTGTATGGCTTCCATTCCCACATCAGCGAGCTGGTCGGCAACATTATAATTGGTAAAGCCAACAGGAATAGATTTTTTCAGCCCGACAATATTAGGATCAGCAGATGACAAATGAAATTCTTTGTGAATGACAGCTTCATCAGCTTTTACTTCAACTGCAATTTTGCTGAAAGTGACGTCGCTGTAACCTCTGTCAAATTCACGCATGATACCTTCAGTCCCTTTTGTATAACCGGTTACAACAGGTATGGAATGGCAGAAATCAACACTCCTGAAAGCTTTGTGAATGCGTTCATCGATAGTCAGGTATTCAGAATCATTGAAACCGCAAAGATCAACAAAGGTGGCATTGATGCCGTTGTTTTCAAGAATATTTACCGAATTGTAAGCGGAATGAGCTTCTCCGATGGAAGAAAGAATTTCACGTGCTGCCAGCAGAATGCTGTTATGATTTACGTATCCGGAAGCCAGCACATCTGCCAGGTTGTTAAGATAGTTTTTAGCCTGGTTAATGCGGTGGGTGATAAATTCATTGGCCTTATCCTGATCGAGGTTGATATCGGCAAATGTTTTGTTGATGGCTATTAATTTGTCAAGCAGCTCAAAAAGGGCTTTGTTGTAGTTTTCGTTGTTGACAAATTGCTGGTATATACCGGGTTCTTTAGTTTTCTTATGTTCCAGAAGCCAATTTGTAACATTGTTGTAAGCTGATACAATAAAAATACGATTATAATAATAGCCGTCCTTACATGGACCTATGATAATATTTTGCAGCACATCATGGAATTTTGACATGGATGTCCCGCCTATTTTCTCAACAGTAAGCATCTTATATAAAATTTAAATCCGATACATTTTTATATTTTACCAGGAACAAAAGTATTCTTTTTTAAAAAAAAAGAAATTCTTTAATAAGAAATAGTCTTCAAATATTAATTCTTTAAGACATAAGAACCAAGAGTCAAGAGCCAGGAA
>JAFGTR010000103.1 GCA_016934055.1 Bacteroidales bacterium
AGTCCTTCCAGGGATAAACTTTCGGGATAAAGTTTCCTGGCTCTGTCCAGCAACCTCTGAAATACCGGTATGAATTCTTCACTATCAGCTTTCAGGTATAGATTCGATAAAGTATCTGTGATATCATCCTCGTTGGTGTATCGTTCAACCATAATAGATCCGGCAGTTTCAAGAAAGTCATAATCCTTCAGGGTAACGAACCTGCCAATGGTAATGAAATCAGCAAGCTCTGTGCGAAACGGATCGGCAAGCGGAGTGTCAGAGAAAGCCGTGAATTGCTCTATGGCCATACTGTCTTCATCCAGTGAATCATTGAGTACTGCCAATAACATCGTGTACAAAGGATTTCCCGGCTGACCGGTTTCCTGCAAATGATGAATAGCCTTCTCCACCTTGTCATAGCGATAATCCCTGTAATCAAGGTATTTGCTGCAGATATCACAAATTTTGCGGATGGGCCGGCCCTGGTTTTTTCTTTCCTGCCCAATGACATCAATCAGGCCGCTTTTTACCTTGTCACTCAAAACTTCAATTACATCTATAAAGAGAGACATATAAATCAGATAATTGGTTGCAGGGCAAATATAATGGTTTGCCGGCAAAACTTTTTACTGATTACATAAAACAAGTTATCAGCCTGCCTGCCGTCAGGTTGTTGTGGTTACCTTCCTGCTGTCAGGCAGGTTGTGGCTGTTGCATTGGTTCACCTTTTGAGAGGGCTTAGGGGTGTGCTGTAATTGTTGTATGCAATTTTTAACGCCAGTTCATTCAACTTTTACCCCTTTCACAAGCAACCAGGTTGCCATTGCCGGTTCAACAGGAGCATAAAGCGCAAGCAGGAAAACCGGGGTTGCATATCCATACAGGGCAAAAAAGGTGGCTACGGTAAGAATAAACATGGTTATCATGCCGTATAGAGAAAGAAGGCGTGGGACAATACGTGATTGAAAAAATAAAAAGTAAAACAGTCCTGCTCCAATACAAATCGGTAGCTGCATTAGCGTGATGCCGAAATCCATTGCGTCCAGCGCCATTTTCCCGGTCGTCAGTAAATAATCGGCAGGTCCTGCCGTTAAATACTCCCGGCTGATGTCCATAAGACAGAAATTTGCGAACCGGCTTACGGCAAGAATTCCGGCAGCCAGCACGTAAAGTCCCATTGAAAAAAGAGCTATTATCTCTTGCTGCTTCCTGAGAATTAAAAATAAAACGGTTCCTAAAAACGTCAGCGTTACCGAAGTAAGCAATTCACCCGCAACATTGGCTTTCAGCAGCCAGAGATTAGCTGCGATAAGACTCAGGCTTTCGGCTGTATTGCCCGGAATTACACATTGATTTTTCAACATTAGTCCTGTGATCATAGCTGCAATGGAAACTGCAACCTGCATCAGAAATGCGATGCCTATAATCCGTGATGTTTTGTTAACTGAATTCATATTGTATCTGTCTAATACTTCTACTTCCTATTGCCTGACACGGTTATGACAACTTTTCCACGGGTATGTCCCTGACCATAGTATCGAAATGCTTCGGCCGTCTCACTCAGCGGATAGTACCTGTCAATAAAGGGTTTTAGTTTACCTGCTTCAATAAGGTCTTTAATGAAAGCCAGGTCGTTCCGGTTTACTTCTGCCATCCAGCCGGTTGCCACTCTTTTCCCGTTCTTATTTGAAATCATCGGGCCCATGAGCATTTCCTGAAACACTCTCGATAATGAAGGCCCTCCGGTACTGACAAAAACTCCCCGGGGGCTTAAAGCACGCATGTGATCAAAAATGGAACGGTACGAAATGGCATAAATCAGGTCGTATTTTTTTTCACTTCGTGTGTAATCTTCTTTTGTATAATCAATGACATAATCGGCGCCCATCGAGCGTACCATCGCTACGTTGCGGGAACTGCATACACCGGTTACTTCAGTTCCGTAATATTTGGCTAACTGTATGGCAAAAGAACCAATCCCCCCCGATGCCCCAAAAATCAAAACCTTCTGTCCTTTCAGAATATGTCCGTGATTGCGAAGGCCCTGAAGGGCAACAACGGCAACCTGAGGCACTGCCGCTGCTTCTTCAAAAGATAAATTAGCAGGTTTATGGCAGAGTGCACTTTCCGGAACGGCTATATACTCAGCACAAGTGCCAAAACAGGGGTAGGTGTCCCCGAAAACTTCATCACCCGGTTTGAACTGTTTTACGTTACTGCCAACCGATATCACCCGCCCCGACAGATCGGTTCCCGGAATTGTGAAGGAGGGTTTAAAAACGGATTTACCCATCAGACGGACAAAGAAAGGTTTTCCTGTCACCATTATCGCGTTGTTGGTCGTAACGGATGATGCATGAACTTCCACCAGAACTTCATTCTCACCGGGAACAGGATTTTTAACTTCTTTAAGCTGAAGTGCTTCCAGTCCGTATTTAGTACATACAATGGCTTTCATTTTTTTATTTGTTTCATTGTTTGACTGGCAAGCACTATAAAACATTCTTCTTCCGTCTTATCATAATGTCCGGCGGACAGGTTAAAAACCTTTTCAACATTCATTGCAGTTCCTCCTGGCATATTAGTTTGGATTGCTTTGGGCAAACAGACCCGATTCAATCGACCTTAAAGACACTTCAACGGAAGCCAGAAGTCCCATAGCCGTTTTGATTATAATAATCAGAATAAGCGTCAGTGCTCTTACCAGGGATAAAAGGATCAGCGTCATGGCAGTATTGATATGAAGCGATGATTTATGGGTCACTGGCTTGTGATCGTCACCGACAGGTATCTCTGTATCTTTTAGCATCATACCTTCTGACTCCCTAAGCAGAAAGATTTGTGTCGGACCGTATTTATTACAGTTGGCAGTTCCCATTTTAATTGGTTTTTAGGCTTAGCGATCATCTCAAATTATTTTTGTATTCTTCAGCTGTTTTTTCCGGATGTTATAAAAGAGTTTAACCTACTGTCGAGAGTGCCTGAATCAGTTTATCACAACCTCCGTTTTGTATGAATTTTGTATGATCGTTTATCGTTTCAAAAGATTGTCCCGATATTTTCCGGCATAATACTTCAGTATTGGTTTCGTTATTAAATGCTTTCAAAACGCTGGATTCATCAGGCTTAAATAATGGAGGAGTTTCGCCGGGGTGTTTTTTGCACCAGGTGAGTGTGTTCATCCATATTGCGGCAGCCAGTGCTCCGCAGGCATGACCTTTCAGACCAAGACCTCCTGAAAAGCCTGAAACCATAACCATTTCCTCATCGTTGCCTCCCATTCTCCTGACAACCTCAGAAGCACAGCAAACAGCATGATGATAAATACCGGTTTGTTTATAGGATAATCCGGCTGTTACAGACCTGACTGCTTCGGGGGCCCAGTCTTCTGCCAGATTAAAACAATGAGTGTTTTTTAATCCCCCATGAAGAATGATCTGACCCACCATTTTAACCCTTCCTGTTTTACTGCTAAAATCAACAGGGCTGATATCCCGGCAATTGACACTTTTTGTTCTTTCTGTAAAGGAGGTTATCAGTTGCTGAGTTGCCGTTATGGATGATGCAATGGCTAAACTCCGGCCCTCGTTTCTGCGAAAGGATTCAGCTCCGGCCGCCAACGCAGCTCCCCAAAGCATTCCGCATTGATGCCCAAGCATAAATCCTCCGGCTAACGGGAATGAGGCACGTTCTTCATTTTCTTTCGGATGGCCGAACTCCCTGTTCAACAGACAGAAGAATGTTTGTGAGCAGGCGCCGCATTTTAAAAATACTTCCTTGGTATCCTTCGGGTTCATTTTTAAGTTACCGGTCTTTGTTTTTGCCCGGGAAGACTGACATCCATAATTGATCAACAAAGTTCCGACACCTGCTGCTGCTGCAGCCAATGCCGACATTTTAACAAATTTGCGGCGGTTCATTTTTCTTTTGTACTTCATAACTTTGCACTTATTTTAAACTTACAGGGTTTGTTTAATATCCAGCTGATTCTCGCCGGATGTTCTGAAAATGGTGTGTTTAACAGTATTGTTGATTCCTTTAAACACGCATCCGTTTTCAAGGATGATAAGCAATGTATCTGTCTGGAAGTTATCCATACAAATTATCGCACCACCCGATGCTCTGATTTCCTTTAATGTGGGCATGGTTATCCGCAGGTAAATACTGTCTGTGTTTTCTTCTTCGGCCGTTGTGTCCATTGTAAAGAAAAGTGTTCCTTTTATGTTTTGCATTGCAGGCTTCAGAGACATGTTTGCACCAGCAGTGGATTCGACACTGCAGGTTCTCCCCTGCCTGATCCTGACGATATAACGGGACGAAAAATCAAGTTTCCCGAAATCATTGACAGGCATGGTCTGGTATTTCAGGTTACTTTTTTGCACCAACGATTTTACGTCATTCCGGAATAACTGAATGGCAATAAAGAACACGATAAGGATAAAGCCTGCTGTCGCAATAAGAATTATTCTGCTTGTTTTCATCTGTTTATGGTGTTTTTCGGTTATCGGTTTGCCGGGTCGGTATTCCTGTGATTGCCGATCACAAATTGACGGTAGTAAGCATGCACATCATCCATGGTAAGACTGAGCAGATTCATCGCTTTAAAAAGCCCGGGCAATTCACGGTTCACAAAATCTTCTTTCTTCAGAGTTCTTGTCTTTTGAAGCCCGTCTTCCGATACAAAATAACCAATGCCTCGTTTGTTATAGATGATGCCTTTATCCTGCAGATAATTGTATGTCCGTAGAACCGTATTCGGATTCACTTCAATTTGAACGGCCATTTCCCGCACGGAAGGTATCCGGTCACCCGGTAACCACTTTTGAAGCAAAATATTCTCGCAGAAATGATCCGCTATCTGAAGATAAATTGCATTGCTGTCTCCGAACTCCATATTAAACCTCCTGTTCTTTTAGTCCCAAACAGGTGATCACCCAGCACAGGGGTGCCAGCAACCACCGGAACATCCACCGCACCATCATCCAGACCTTATATAAGGCATTATTTTTCAGCACACTGTATTCATTGATGAATTCCGGATTGGTCTGAAACAAGTCCGACATGGTGAAATAAAAAATGATCCCGCAGACCATCCCAAATATAAGGAGGGCCAGGATGGTTTTGGGAAATACAAATCCCCTGAAGTGAACGGCTCCCACCAGAAAAACTCCCTGTATGGCAAGGTAATAGCAAATGGCATTAACGGGTATTCTTGCCACAGGACTAAAAGCTATGTAAGTCCTGTCACTGAAAAACAGATGGCCCAATGCATTGGCCCCTGCCGAGTAGAGGATGTAGACCAGGGTGAAAGCAATGATCCAGCCTGCACAGGTAAGCAGCCACATGCTGAAGAACTTCTCAAAGGTTGATGCGGGCAACATCAGGTAATTATGCCTCCTCAGGGAATGGCCCAGATCGTTAAAGGCAAGACTGCTTAATATGAAACCTGCAGTTAATAAAGCAAAAGCATAAGCTGAAGGATGTGAGTTGCAGATCTTACTGTAACTGAAAACAGATTCCAGGATAAAAACGGTAAAAAGCAAGCCAAAGGTGATCAGAAAGGTGATCAGAATCCCTTTCCGGCTCCTGCTCCATTCCAGCTTCAACAGCTGCAGAAATCTGCTCAGGCTAAAATAACAGGTCAGATTCATAGGATTAGCTGTTAAATATTGCATTGATTTCTTCTTTATTACTGATCACAGCGTTAAACAATAATTCCAGGTTCATCCTGGTTTCATCATGTTCCGTGTTTTCCTTTACAACAGCATATCCGCCCAGGACAGATTCATAATATACAAGGCCCTTCCTGTCGGCTATTTCCGCCTGCTTTGTAAAGGCAAGCCGGCCTGAAATCCGTTCGCAATCCTGGCTGAAAATGATTTTCCCTTCGTCCAGTATGATGATCGGGTCAATCAGGTTTTCCATATCCCTAACCTGGTGCGTGGAGATAATAAAACTGCGTTCATCGTGAATGGCATTGGCCACAATCTTCCTGAACCGGCTTTTTGAGGGAATGTCCAGACCATTGGTTGGTTCGTCAAGGATCAGCAGCCTGCTGTCAGTCGCCAGCCCGAAAGAAAGGAGAAAGTTCTTTTTTTGACCATACGACATGACAGAAAGCTTTTCTTCCTCCGGAAGCTTAAGCTCTTCACTATACTCTTTAAAAAGATTATGATTGAAACGGGGATAAAAAGGGCTGTACAGATGAACAAAATGTTCCATTTTCATGGAGGGAAGATTAAACTCCTCGGCGATCAGGAAAATTTCGCTCAGAAACTGAGGATGCCGGTCTTTCGGATAAAAACCCATTACGTCAATTCTTCCTGTTTTGGGAAACAACAAACCTGCAATGATTTTCAGCAGCGTAGTTTTGCCGGCACCATTCCTCCCAAGCAGGCCATAGATGTTTCCGGGCGGTAAAACAAGGTTGAGCCGGTCAAAAAGGAGCTTCCTGTGATGATAACTGAATGAAAGGTTTTCAATCTTTATCATATTGAATTAGAGATTTAGTGTACTACTATACTAATACAGTGCAATACTAATAATATTTTTTTAATCTGCCAAATAAATCACTATTATTTTTTATTTTATCCGTACAGTCAGATTAAATCTCTTAATAATAACCCATATGGCAAACATTATTTTCGGCACAGCAAACAGATAAAACATTATGCCACAGACAGCCGAATCTTTACTATAATTAACATCTGCAAGCCCGAACATATCCGGGAAAAGCCAGTACAGATACAGTTGCAGCAATAAAGCCACATTATGCTATCTTCTTCTTCCTGGGTTTATCCATAAGCTGAAAAAGCGGAATCTCTTCCGGCAGGGAGTTAAACATATGGGCCATGCGAAAGGTCAAAGACCAAAAAAAGTGAACGGTTCTTATCAACAATGCCCTGCTTTTTAACATTTGCAGAAACCAAAGAAATTGTTACCTTTAATGAAAGTGGTCGAATGATTTAGGGGGGAAGGACATTGAGAAGACTATTTACAATAAAAGAAAGAATCTTACAGCATAGATTCTCATTGATATTGGGTTTTGTTTTTGCCGGTATTGGTTTCACAGGAACAGGCTGGTCGCAGTTCAACAGTTTCATCTTCCAGAATATTTCCACACACGACGGGCTTTCACAAAATACAATAGTCAGTATTGCACAGGATAAATACGGTTTTATGTGGTTTGGTACGTTTAACGGACTGAACCGTTATGACGGATATGATTTTAAGATTTATCTGCACGACAAAAGAAATCCGAAGAGTCTGAGTTCAAGCCGGATAACCGACATGTGTTCTGACAGCGCCGGGAATCTCTGGGTACGGGCACATGATGATATATATAACCTTTATAATTATGAAACCGACGATTTTGATCATTTCACGGAAGATCAGATATCACAGGAAGTAAAGGATAAATTTGCAGAACGTGATAAACCGAAGATATACAGATATAAAAATCATCAGTTCAGGTTCTTTTATAATGTCGACCGCACGTTTACCTATATAAATACATTAACCGGTGACAGCACAAAAGATGTTATCAACCTGAAAGATCCGCACGGTATACGCGATAACTACCATATCAGCTTATTTATTGATAAATACAATTCGTTCTGGGTCGGTTCCTTCAGCTCGGGCGTGTATTATGCCGACCTGCAGCGCAAAAGATTTAATTACTATTATGTGGCGGAAGATAATGCTGTAGAAAATAATATCCGGGCTATTTACCAGGATACTGATGAGAGAAATATTCTGTGGCTGGGAACAAGAGACAAAGGCGTTATTGTTTTTGACAGGGAGTCCAAAACCATTCTCCGGCATTATGAGCATGATCCTATAAAAACAAATTCACTGGTTCATAATGATGTGCGCACTATATATCAGGACAAAAACGGTTTTTTATGGATCGGAACAAAAGGCGGAGTTGACCGTTTTGATCCGGCAACAGACCATTTTTATAATATTATGCGTGGCTCCGGTAATGACTATCGGTTTTATGTTTTCTGCATCTATCAGGATCATCTTGATAATCTTTGGATAGCAACTTTTGACGGACTGCATAAATATGACGTAAGAACAGACAATATAATAACCTACGGTGAAGAGGACGGCGTATTTGTTCATCCCACTATCCGGTTTATAATGGAAGACAATGATTACAATTTATGGGTAGGCACAGAGGTAGGCGGATTAACAATGCTGAAGAGGAAGCCACATACCGCCCACCAGGAAAAATTTGAATCTTTACAGTTTGTAAATAACCCTGATGACGACAAAAGCCTGAGTGATAATCGTTTGTATTCCGTTTGCAAGGATGAATCAGGAAACTTGTGGTTTGGCACAAGCGCCGGTCTGAACAAATACAACCCGTCGTCAGGTGATTTCTCGGTCATCAATAAAAATGACGGATTGCCCAATGACATGATACTGGGTATATTGAGTGATTACAACGGTCATATCTGGGTCAGCCATAAACGGGGCATTTCCAAAATTAACCCCCAGACCCGTTCCGTTATTAATTACTCATTGCGTGACGGATTACAGGATATTGAATTTAATGAAGATGCTTATTTCAGGAATCCTGAAACCGGAGAATTGTTTTTTGGCGGACCGAAAGGCTTCAACAGCTTTTTCCCCGACAGCATTATTGAAGATGCAGTTTCTCCAACCGTTATGATCGTGGATTTGTTGATAAACGGAGAATCTGTGGATATAAACGACACTGTCAACGGCAGGGTTATACTGAGCAGGAACATTATTTTAACCAAAGAGATAAACCTGACGAAAAAAGAAAAATCGTTTGCCCTGGTATTTGCAGGCTTGAATTTTGCCAATCCTTTCAATCATAAATATGCCTATATGCTGGAAGGTTTTGATAACGATTGGGTTCACACTGATGCAAAAATGCGCAGGGCATCCTATACCAATCTTTCACCCGGCAGTTACACGTTTAAAGTTAAAGCATGCAACAGTGACGGCATATGGAGCGATGAACCGGCTATTATGCAAATAAATGTATTACCGCCCTTCTGGATGACATGGTGGTTCCGGTTGATTTCAGTTTTATTCATGGCAGGCATCATCGGTTTTATCTTATATTACAGGGTAAGACAATTAAGGAAACTTAACATAATACTGGAAGAAAAAGTGAATAAGCGTACCCATCAGTTAAAGGAAAGCAATGAAAAAATTACGGCACAATACCAGGAAATCATCAATCAGAACAAAGTCATCCTGCTTAAAAATGAAGAGATTACCGCACAAACCGAATTGCTTGAAGAACAAAAAAGTAAAATAGAAAAAGCCTATGGTGAATTGGATGTTTATCGCAACAAGCTTGAAGAACTGGTGGAAGAGAGGACAAAAGAACTATTGCTGGCAAAGGAAAAAGCAGAAGAATCAGACCGGTTAAAATCCTCGTTTTTGGCTAATATATCCCATGAAATAAGAACGCCCTTAAATGCGATTATAGGATTCTCAGCCCTGCTGGGTGATACAGATGTTACTGATGTCGACCGTGAGATCTATAATAACATTATTCGAAACAGCAGCAACAACCTGCTGGAATTGATCTCTGACATACTGGATATCTCAAAAATTGAAGCAGGACAATTGAACATTTCCGCAAAACCGGTATCCCTTTACCGTGTTGCTAAAAACATGACAGGATTATTCAATGTGTTAATGAAGCGCATAGATGCTGATTCTGACAAAAAGCTGACATTAAAGATCAATATTGATGAAGCTTTATTGCATACCGAGATCCTTACAGACGCGTTCAGGCTGGAACAGATACTATCTAACCTTATTAGCAATGCTATTAAATTTACTGATAAAGGATACATCGAACTGGGCTGTACTTATTTGCCCGATAATGACATGCTTGAGTTTTATGTTAAAGATACCGGTATCGGCATTAAAGAAGAAGACCAGAAAGTTATATTTGATCGGTTCAGAAAACTTGAAGACGATATAATTCATGTACACAGGGGGGCAGGACTTGGCCTGGCCATATCATCACAGCTGGTTAATGTGTTAGGGGGTCATATGCGTGTGGTTTCAGCACCAGAGGAAGGTTCTGTTTTTTACTTTACCATACCTTTAATGACATCAGAAAATGATGGTAAATCAATTAATTCTGTTGAACAAAAAGATGCGATCCCCGATTTAAGCCATTACAATATCATTATTGCGGAAGATGATCTGTCCAATTACATTTACATAGAAAGATTGCTTAAGAAAACAAAGGCTCATCTAATGCGTGCTTCAAACGGCAGAGAAGTGCTGGATATATTAAGGACCACCGATAATATACAACTCATCCTGATGGATATTAAAATGCCTGTTATGAATGGTATTGAAGCGTTACAGAAAATAAAGAAAATGAACAAAACAATCCCGGTCATTGCTCAAACAGCTTATGCATTCTCAAATGAAATTGAAAAAATCAGACAGGCAGGATTCGACGACTATATAGCAAAGCCTATTATAGCTGCACATTTATACAGCATTTTAACACGGCTAACAGCTTCCTGATTTCCTGAAAAAAAACGCTCCTTCTTATTTCATGTTATTATGTGATTCGTCGTATTCCCTTATTTTTTGAAGTATGCCAGCTTCTGCGCTGTCATACATCTGCCTGATGTATTCGTCGGAAAAGCTGAAAGTACGTTCTTCAAACTTAATGGAATCGATCCTGTCAAAAAGCATGGCGCTGGCCTGTGCAATATCCTTTCCGTAGATATGATATGAATCGGCCTGCCAGTTCAACCTTCCAAGCCTGACTTCCTTCCCTGTGCGACGCGCAACTTCACCTGCAATAATCTCTTTGTTGAACTGAATGAATCCGAACATGTTCATAAAGCTGGCGCCCCAGGCATCGTTACTCCGGAAACGAATGTTGCAGTTGAGCCAGTATATGCCGGCATCATCTTCAACAATACGATACCAGAGTGATTGCAGGCAGGGCGGATCAAAACAGGTAAGGTCGAGGTTCGGCATCCATGTGATCATCTGCGCCTGACGGGTAAAAGGCTGTTCGCACAGTTTACTGATAACTTGTTCAATCTGGTCGATATTGAAATGGCCTTTCGTTTCCGGACCGCCTTCTCCCGTTTCCTTCCAGGTACCGTAACGTTTCAGCCTGCCGTGATATGTATATTCCCAACGCGTATCGCCGGGAATGTTCATGCTTCTTACCCAGTGATCCTTAAAACCTTTCAGCTCAAGAACATATTCCTTCAGTTCATCAATGCCCCCCGGAAAGGCCATATGAATCATGGGCTCACTTTCGGGCTCTTCAATGGTAAGATTCAGGGTGCAATCCAGGCTTTCCGGATCACCCGGTTTATCATACTGTGTCTTAAAACGTATACCTCTTTTATACAGTTCAACCAGCGCTTTTTCAAAAGCCATGGCCAGGGTTCTGCCTGTTACAGTAATAACCGGAATGTTATGCATATTTGCAGTTTTTTGCTTAAAAATAAGATATCTGCATCGTCATCCAAAGGTCAGTCCGCTAAAGTTATTACCATCTTTTTCACAAAGAAAAAGCCTCATTTTTTTAAACGCCAGGCAGTATTTGTTGATCTTTCAATAAACTGTAAAACCCCGTTTTGCTTGTTAAAAAACACCCGCGAAATATCAGGGCCTCCTATATTCACATTAAAAATAACAATCACATCATCATAAACAACATTTCCAATGGCCATTGAGCTATAATGCTTAAACTGATCCATCTGGTCGATACAGGGCAATTCGTTTCTGAAATCAAATTCAAATTCAAAACCCCGCACATTATATTTAAAATATTGCATGTCAGAAACATCAGATTGTTCCATTCTCAGGAAGGTATAGGGAACCGGTGTTTTTGTATCTGTCGCTATGGCTTCTGCATAATTAATACAGGGACAAACATTATAAAGGTCTCTGCATTCATAAGTATAAGGCAAAGAATAATCTATCTGTGAGATAAAGATCTGAAATAGTCCGGCAGAGTCATTTTCAAAAGAAATTGTATCAGTATTTCTGTAAGTGAATTCTGCCAGGTCATTCATGTCAAACGCGGGGCATTTTGTCTCCTTCTTACAGGCCGAAAAAATGATGATAAACAAAACAAAAATTACAACAACCGAAATGTTTTTCATACATCCAAAGATAAATATTTTCAGGCAGCAAGTTTGCTGCCCCGGATATTGGCGCCCAGCACTATTCCGGCGCTGATGATAATAATATTTTTGATGATATACTGCCCTTCAAGAGTCAGAGAATAGGGAAACACATGAAACACTTCTGATGGGAATAAGAACAAGGGTGTGAATGTGCCGATCATCTGCAGAAACAACAATAACAATGTTATGCGCATAAAAACATTTAATAAAAGGCCAATGCCGATACCCACCTCCCAGACAGCTAATCCGTATATAATAACCTTTTCGGAAAACAAATGAAATGCAAGCTTGTCAATAGTTCTTATGGCAATGCCTTCAGCCGGACTCAGGCCTTCAAAAAACTTTAAAAAACCAAACCAGAAAAATACAATGCCTATGCTTACCCGAAGCAACAGCAACCCGTATTTTGACATCCAGGCTGTTATTGCTGTATCAGCTTTCTGAATCTTTTTATTCATAATGCTTATTGTCAATTTTATATACTAAAATAACAATAATTCACGAAACAGGTTTACAGGCAGCCTTAATTTAATCCAACACCTGAATCAGCGGAATGGTTTTATCATATCAAACAGCTTATTCGTAACAGAATCAGAACCTTCGTGATGATATATATACGTTGGTGTTTTAACTTCTGCCATTGGTATCTGAGCCTTCCCTGCTCTTTCAAACAGGTCTGAATCTGAGCCCAGCACGATGTTCCGGAATCCGTTCAACGACAAAAGGAGTTCCCTTTCAATAACAAAAGTACCGCCTATTACACAATTCCTGAGATGTATGCTCACTGAAGGATCATTTTTATCAGGCACATATTGATTGCCCAGAATTTTTGCCCCGCCATACAAAAACCTGAACGAAGGATTTTGCATCAGGATTTTTTTCCTTGATGCCAGATGCTCAGGGTGATACTCGTCGTCTGAGTCAAGAAATGTGATAAACCTTCCGTTTGATGACTTTATACCTTCGTTTTTAGAAGGCACCTGCCCGGTATGAGGCTTCCAAAGATACCTGATTCTTTGACCGGCCCTGATAACAGGCAAGATCCGTGCGTGGGTATCATCAGTGCTGCCGTCGTCAACCACAATGGCTTCCCAGTCATCTTCCGTCTGCGTGATCAGGGATTTCAATGCTCTTTTCACAATATCTGCCCTGTTATATGTGGTAATAACCACAGAAAACATGGGCTGTATGCTTTCATGGGTATCTTTTGCCATATTCAGGTCAACTCTTTACTTTATAAGAAAACAACCGGATTAGCATAAATATATTCAGAAAAAAATATGCCCGGCCTGGTTGATCAATTGGCTAATTTAGTAAGTTTTTAAATAAGCTTCTTTTTTCGGATTGAGTGAATCTGAGCGGACTCTTCAACGCCTATCTGCCAGACAAAAAAAGCCTTTTTCTTGCGGAATTCAGGTTAGAAAAATACAAACAGAAACAGTGCTGTTAAAAGAAGCCAGTTGACAGGTTTTGTATTAAGGCTGCCCCCTTATTTCTCAACCATTTTCGCTGATCAATATCAGGGATTTTTTATTCTTTATTTCAATTTTCTTCCCTGAAACACCTATTATCCCGTCTTTTTCAAATTCGGTGATAACACGGCTAACTGATTCCCGTGATGAATCGATCAGGTTTCCGATTTCTTCCTGGTTAAGAGGCATACGAAAAACATCTGATTTATAAATGGTTTCTGACATCTCCAGCATTACATCGGCAATTTTCCCCCTTATATGTTTCTGTGTCCGGTTTACACACCGGTTATATACCTCTAATTCAGTCCGGCAAATATCCATCATGATTTCATAGGCAAAGTCGGGATTGGTGCGAAGAAGATAACGGAAGGTTTTTATGTCGATAAAACAAACTTCGGCCACATCGATAACGGTCACGGAATAATTATTGATCTTATCACCAAAAGTTATCGGCAATCCCAGATAATTTGGGGCATTGACAATTCGAACGATTTGCTCATGGTAAGGTCCGGCAATATGTAATTTTGCCAGGCCGCTTCGAAGGTATGCAACATTGGTCGAAAAAGTACCCTGTTTGATCAGGGAGTCCCCTTTTTTAAATCTTACAAGAGCACAATTGAATGAAAGCTTTTTTATTTCCTTATCATTGAGCTTTAAGGCGGCTTTTGACTTTAACGCGCATTCCAGACAATTTGTTTTCATGGCCATAAAAAAATGTGATCCATATCACAAATATAAATAATCAACTTCACATTCACACTATCAAAAGGTATAAAAGCAATGATTTCCTTTGAATAGAAAATTTAATAACAGTCAAAAAACGATCCTATGGAAACTAAAAAATTATGTCTTGCGCTATATACAGGTAGCGTAGATAAGCTGACTGCTGCAGGAATAATCCTTAGCGGCGCTGCTGCAGTTGATATGCAGGTCGACATTTATGTGCTGTTAATGGGAGCAAGGGCATTCAGAAAAGATGTCGGGGACGATTCCGGCAAGCTTCACATGGCCGAAAACGCAAGTCTGAAAGCAGAGTTTTTAGAATCATTAAAAAGTCTGAATGTAAAAACCTGGGTTGAGTTTTTCAGGGAAGCCAAATCGATCACAGATGTTAAAATTCACATTTGCGGTCTTGCGGGAAAAGTCTGGGGTGGCGAAAAGCTGGGTGATTTTATTGACCTCGCTGATGATATATGCGGCATTGGCGCCTACATAGAATCAGCACAGGAAGCAGATGTGAACCTGTTCATATAAAGCGAAGGATGATAAATTCATTTTTATACTTAAATACATACTTCATTCATTAATATTAAAAATAAACATTATGTTGCAGGAAGAATTAAAAAGTATTCAGGTTGCTAAAACAGTTGATGCACGTGGCACTGCATGCCCGGGACCTCTTCTGGAAGCAAAAAAAGCAGTAGGCACAATAAAATCCGGTGATATTATGGAAATATTATCAGCGGATGAAGGAACAAAGGTCGATATTCCCAAATGGTGCACCAAACAAGGCCATGAATATCTCGGGACTGTTGAAGAGAGTGGGTACTTCAGGATATTTATGAAAAAAGGATAAAAAGATGCCGGGTATCAGCATAAAATCGGCAAGAATCCTGGTTTTCTCCACTGAAAAAATTTCTGATCCCGCTATTGACATGGCGGGATTACTTAAACTGCACTATCCTCCAACAGTTTACACGATAACTGTTCCATGTTCAAGCAGCATAAAACCGAAATGGATATTGCGTGCATATGAAAAAGGATTTGACGGTGTATTTATTGCCGCTGACGGAAGCGATTGTCCATACGGTGAAACATGTACCGAAAAAACCGGAAAACTGGTACAACGCACTCATGAAATCATGAAAGAAAAAAATATTGAACCTGCCCGGTTAAAAATGGCAGCTATCTGCTCGGTATGCAGTGAATCATTTGTGAAACAAATGAAAAATTTCAATGAATATTTACTTAAGAACATAAGCTGATAATTATGCCGGGAAATATAAAAGAAGCTTCATTTGATGCACTGGTAATTGGCGGAGGCATTGCGGGTGGTGAAGCTGCATTAAACCTTGCCAATAACGGATTTTCTGTATTGCTCGTTGAAAAAGACCTGTCAATTGGCGGTAAAATGATTTTGCTGAGCAAAGTTTTCCCAACACTGGATTGTTCAGCATGCATTACGACACCAAAGGTTTCTGAAATTTCAAGACATCCGGGTATTAAAATATTCACAAGGAGCGAGGTGACACATATCGTCAAAAGGGGAGAAAAGCTGTTTGAAGTCGATATCACCAAAAAACCACGCTATGTTGCTGAAGAAGACTGTACAGGTTGTCAGCTTTGTGAAACAGCTTGTCCTGTGATTGTCCCAGATCAATACCAGTACGACCTTGTTGGCCGTAAAGCAGCATTTATTCCGTTTAGTATTGCCAGCCCGAGAGTAGCCGCCATTGACATCGAAAACTGTACGCTGTGCGGTGCATGTGAAAAAGCCTGTCCTCCGCAATGTATAGACTTCACACAAAAAGAGGAAGAATATATAGTCAGGGTCAAAGCCATCATCATTGCAACAGGATTCAATCTTTTTGATCCGCTTCTGATCCCGCGTTTTGGATTCGGGATCTTTAAAAATGTCATCACTTCAATGCAGATGGAAAGACAACTGGCGCCTACGCGTCCGTTTAATACCATCCTAAGGCCCGGGGACGGAAAAGTACCCTGTAAAATAGCTTATGTGTTATGTACAGGATCAAGAGATGCCACTGTGGGTAATCCTATTTGTTCACAGATCTGTTGCATGTATTCAATAAAACAGGCACAGTTGCTTATGGGGGCATTGCCAATGGCCGATGTTACTATTTATTATATCAATATCAGATCTTTTGGAAAGGGCTTTGAAGAGTTTTATGAACAGGCCAAAGGCATGGGAGTGAATTTTATCAAAGGTAAAATCGGGAAAATAACCGAAAATGAAAAAGGAGATCTTATTCTACGGTATGAAGATATCAATGAAAACAGGCTGAAAGAGACAGAGCACGACCTGGTTGTGCTGTCCGTCGGTTCAATAGCCAATCATGATGCTGCAGCCTGGTTCTCAGACGGAGAGCTTAAGCTTGATCCGTTCAACTTTATATATCAGCCGGATTCACTGGCAAGTCCGGCTAAAACCAGTCTGGGAGGTGTTTTTGTAGCCGGGACGGCTTCAGGACCCATGGATATACCAGATTCCATTCTTTCTGCAGGAGCAGCATCAGCTGAAGCGATAAGTTATTTAATTCGACAATAATGAATACCAAAATAGGCGTATATATCTGTCATTGCGGTGGTAACATTTCCGATTATGTTGATGTGGAAAAGGTAAAACAGGCTGTGGAACATGAAGAGGGTGTAATGGTGGCAAAGACTACCATATTTGCCTGTGGCGATGCCAACCAGCAGGAAATGGTGGATGATATCCAAAAAAACAAACTTGATAGTGTGGTGGTTGCCTCATGTTCTCCAAAACTGCACCTGGCTACATTCCAGGCTGTTGCAGAAAGAGCCGGACTGAACAAATATAATTATGTACATGCCAACATAAGGGAACAGGTTTCATGGGCGCATTCTGACAATAAACCAGGGGCAACCGACAAAGCCATTAAAATAGTAAGATCAGCAATAGCCAGAGTTCGCGTGGCCGAACCACTTGAGTCTTTCAGCATTAATGCAAAAAAAGCTGTTGCTGTAATCGGAGGAGGTATAGCCGGCATGAAAGCGGCTATAGAATTATCAAGCATGGGTTGTCCTGTTACACTTATTGAAAGGGAACACTTTGTAGGTGGACACACAGCCCAATGGGATTTTTTATTTACATCAAATGAGACCGGCAAAGAACTGGTGACAAGGTTATACAATGAAGTTGCAGCACGGGAAAATATTAAATTGTATACCGGTGCTGAAATTATGAGTCAAACCGGAAGCATAGGTGATTTCAGGTTAAAAATCAAAATCACGCCCCGGTATATCAAAGAAAAATGCCATAAGGGCAATCTGCAAAAAGCCATTGAAGCCTGTCCTGTTGATGTTCCCGATGAATTTAACTTTGGCATTACTCAACGGAAAGCCATTTTTCATAATTTTCCGAGTGAGTATCCGCAAATTCCGGTCATAGATATAAAAAACTGCACACGCTGCGGCAAATGTGAAGCAATCTGCGAAAGTATCGATTTTTCGCAGAAAGAAGAAACCCTGGAAATCCATGTAGGCTCTGTTCTCGTGGCTGTTGGTTTTGATCCCTATACCCCCGCAGAGGGTGAATTTGGTTATGGGCAACTGGAAAATGTTATAACACTGCCCCAGTTTAAGAGGATTATCGACCTGAATGATCGTTCATTGGTATATAAAGGAAAAAAAATCAGGGATATAGCTTATGTTTATTGTGTAGGAAGCCGGCAGCCTGAAGGCGATAATAAATACTGCTCCCGGTATTGCTGTACTTCCGTAATTCATGCTGCCATCCAGGTCAAAAAGAAGTTCTCACATATCAACAACTACCATTTTACGCGTGGAATCAGAACTTACGGAAAACAGGAACTGCTTTACAATGATTCCCTGAAAGCAGGAGACATTTACCTGCAGTCATACGAAGATGACCCCCCCGTAGTATTTTCCGAAAATGGAAAAACAAAAGTAAAAATCAATGATATCCTCACGGGTAAAAAAGAAATGTCAGTTGAAGCGGATCTGGTTGTACTGGTAACCGGTATGGTACCACGGGAGAATAAAGCACTCAATACCCTCCTTAAAATACCCCGGGGCAGAGATAACTTCTATAATGAGATCCACATGAAGCTGCGGCCTGTGGAAACAGTCATTGACGGTATAACCATTTGCGGGGCATGCCAGGGGCCGAAGAATATTACAGAATCAGCCAATTCAGCACTTTCAGCAGCTACCAAATCATATTCATATATCAGCCGCGGAGAATTGTCGCTTGAACCTGTCATTGCCAAAATAGACGAAGAGAAATGCACATGGTGCGGCTTGTGTGCAGAAGTCTGTCCCTATAATGCCATTCAAAAAGGAAAATCCGGGACAAAAGAAATTGCAGTAATCAATGATCCGGTTTGCAAAGGATGTGGCATGTGCCTTCCTGTATGCCCTTATGATGCCATTGAACTGAACTCATACACCAACAGGGAAATTGAAAATATGATTGATGCACTGGCAGGATAAATACCGGAAAATGACCTATTAAAACAAATATAATGGAACCAGAAAAAGGAAAGACCTACCGGATCATGCGTGAGAAAAGAAGTGTTTCGCAGCAAACAAAAGACAGACTTAAATATTTTAATACCATAAAGAAAGAAATATGTGATGCCCTCAAAGAAAGAGACCTGACCATTGATGAGTTATCACAAAAACTCAAACGTCCGAAACATGAAATCGTGTATTACCTTATGACACTTATAAAATATGATTATGTAAAAACCGGCGCAATCGATGATATGGATGAATATTACTCCTATAAACTGAATATATAATGGCCATAATTGACCCCAAATTTGGAAAAAAATTAAAAAAGTACGGGGCATATGAATTCGATGCCTGTTATAATTGCGGTTCCTGTACGGCAGTTTGTTCCCTGTCAACTGAAGAAGATTCATTCCCGAGAGAAATGGTGCGTTTCAGTGTACTGGGTATGAAGGACGATATCAAATCATCACTTAAACCCTGGCTTTGTTATTATTGCGGCGAATGCACAACCTACTGCCCGCAAACTGCAAATCCCGGAGAACTGATGATGTCGTTGAGGAGGTGGTTGATAACAATATATGACTGGACAGGACTGTCGGGTCTGCTCTATAAATACTGGCTTGTAAGCCTTTTTGCATTTTTGCTTGCTGCTGCAGGTGTTCTTGTTTTTGGCTATTATAACGATTATAACCTGGAAAGCCTCATGCATTATGGCCATTTGTTTGAAATGATGGCCATTGCAGGTGTCTTTGCTTTTATCCTCCTCCCCAACATAATTCGTATGTGGTATTTTGTTATACTGAAACCGGGACTTAAAATTTCACTGATAACCTATATAAAAGATTTTAAAGAGTTGCTGATTCATATGTTCACACAAAAAAGGACACTCGGATGTGATGATAGTGTACGCAGGTGGTTTGAACATTTTATATTGGTAATAAGCTATCTAACATTGCTCTTCGTCACTGTTTTCCTCAACTGGTTCTCCACTCAGTATTTATTTGTCAATATCCTGGGCTATGTCGTCAGTGCAGTTATAGTTATTGTAACCATTGATTTTATTATTGACCGGATAAGAAAAAAGAAAGAGATCAGCAAGTTTTCACAACCATCTGACTGGTTGTTTGTTATTTGGCTATCATTGATGGGATTCACGGCCATGGCTGTTCGTGTACTTATCGATACCGGTTTGCTTGAAAAAAATGTATGGTTGTATCTGATTCATCTGATCATTCTTGTGCAATGGGCATTGATCATAGTACCTTTTGGAAAATGGACCCATTTTTTATATCGTTCCTTTGCCATGTACTTCGCAAAGCTAAAAGCCGGTTGATCCTAAAAGCAATAGGAGAAAGGACTGAATAAGATCGTTTCCTTATCCGGAAAACACTCTTCAAACAATACTGCAAAATTAACAAGGACTTTGTATTGCCATTCATTTTAAATGATAGTGGCAGATACAGGGAAATCAGCAGTATAAAAAACGAGCCCGGATAACTTCCGGGCTCTTTCACAGGCTTAACTTTAGCTTATGGGCAGGTATAGGATCAGAAATTATAAGCTGACTCACCGTGTTCATAAATATCCAGCCCTTCCTCCTCGATACGAGCTTCAACACGAAGGCCGTTTGTATACTTAAGGGTAAGGAACAGAACAGTAGCGCATGCAATTGCCCATGCAGCTATTGAAACCACGCCAATAGCCTGGCTTTTTAACAATCCCGCGCCATATCCATAGAATATGCCTTCGCTGACAGAGAAGAATCCAACCATAAGTGTACCAAAGGCACCACAAATACCATGAACGGAGATGGCACCAACAGGATCATCGATCTTAACCACCTTATCAAAGAACTCTACGGATACAACAACCAGGATACCGGCCAGTAAACCTATTATCAGAGCTCCTCCCGGTGAAACAGCATCGCAACCTGCCGTTATGGCAACCAATCCGGCCAACGCACCGTTAAGGGTCATACTTAATGTCGGTTTCTTATATTGCAGCCATATGTAAGCCATGGTAGCCAATGCACCTCCTGCTGCAGCAATATTGGTGGTAACAAATATAAGGGATATCGCTTTTGTATTGGCAACGCCGCTGGCCGCCAACTGTGAGCCGGGGTTAAACCCAAACCAGCCGATCCATAGAATAAAAACTCCCAGGGTGGCCAACGTTGTACTTTGACCTGGAATAGCTTTCGCCTTTCCGTTTTTATCATATTTGCCAATGCGGGGCCCTAAAACCGTTGCACCCACCATTGCTATCATGCCACCCACCATGTGAACCACCGAAGAGCCCGCAAAATCATGAAACGGGGTTACCAGTGTGCTTAGCCACCCGCTACCCCATGCCCAGTGTCCGGACACAGGATATATAATGAGTGTAATCGCTGCGCTGTACATCAGGTAAGCATTAAACTTGGTGCGTTCTGCCATGGCACCGGAAACAATTGTTGCAGCCGTGGCGGCAAAAACAGTCTGAAAGAACAGAAAAGCCAGATCAGGCATATCTGAACGATAGGTGTTTTGCGTAAAAGCGTCAAATCCGCCCCAGAATCCGTTTTTGCTCCCGAACATAATCCCAAATCCGATAAGCCAGAAAGCTACTGTACCAATGGAAAAATCCATCAGGTTTTTAAAAAGAATATTGGTAGTGTTCTTTGAACGTGTGAATCCTGCTTCAACCAGTGCAAAGCCGGCCTGCATAAAAAAAACCAGGGCGCTGGCAATCAATACCCAAACTGTGTTCAATGAAAAAGCATACTCTGTGAATGCTGTTTCAATCGCGCTGAACTTATCAGCAGCTATCGCAAGTGTATCTGTCATAATTTCAAAGTGTTTAGGTTATTAATTACTCTTCTCCTTCGAGGTACATGGCCCTGTCACCTTTGTCGCCGGTACGGATGCGGTAGGCATCAACAATATCGGATATGAATATCTTACCATCCCCAATTTCTCCTGTTCTTGCGGAGGTAAGAATAGCCTTCACTGCGTTATCAAGGTATTTCTCTCGACAGTAGAAAGTGATAAGTATCCTTTCAATCGTGCTGGTATCATATGCAATACCACGGTACACACGACCTTCAGTTTGTTTTCCAACCCCTCTGACATCCCAGAAGGTGATGAATTCAATTCCGACTTCGTTAAGGGCCTGCTTAACTTCATCGAATTTTGATTTTCGGATTACAACTTCAATCTTTTTCATCTTGTATTGTTTTATTTTTGTATTATCAGCTTACAGAGAAAAGCCTACTACAACATAGAACTGTTCCCTTTCAGGATTAAAAATGACCTGGCCGCTGACCGGTAATGAAAAGTATTCAGTAATCTTTATCTCTCTTGAAATACCGATACCGATGTTGCAGACAGCAAACTCCCCGTCGGAAGTATGCCAGCCATTACCGGCCCCCACGAAAATATCAGCGTGTTTAAACGCATAGCCGGCCTGGAAGTACAAGTCGTTTCCGGCTGAGGCAGCACCACCAGCTTCATTGAGTATGTAATTTGCACTCAGGCTCAGCCCTCCGAGTGTATACCCGGCATTCAGTTCAAAAGCATGACTGCCCGTTGTATCAGTGTAATCGAAATACTCGAGTCCCGGGTAATAATAATCCGTAACCCCCAGGCTTAAACCAAACGGGAAGCTATAGCTGGCATAGAGGTCGGATTCCATAGTCCCGGAAGCATCAAAAGAACCCCAGGCACCAAGTGTCAAACCTCCTGCTGAGAAATTCACACTGGGCTGAACGGCAGGGCCGGTTCCGAATTTGGTACCACGCCAAACATAGCTGGTGTAGAAATCAGCTCCGGCGGAAAACTTTGATGGTTTTTCATTTTCCTCTTCCTGCGCCATGAGATTGCTGGTGAAAAACACAGAGACAGAAAAAACTGTCAGCAGAAACAACTTCATCTTCATCATGATTTGAAATTTTTAAAATTAATACTAAAACGACATCACAAATATATAATTTAATTTTATTTACCCCCTATTTTATATAGTTTATTTTTATATTTTATATTTTTATAATTTATATACCCCCATATATATATATTTATAATACATTTTTTATATATATATTAACTTATACCCCCTATTTATAAATTTTCATTACAGTTAAAAATCATATCTGGTATTAACGGCGCCCCACAAAACAAAGTGAAAAACAAATCATGCGAATTAAGGGTAGAAAACACCAACTCTTAATTGGTATAGATCATAAATGTTTTTGAGTCATATCTTTCCCGGTCAACCATAAAAGCGAAGCATAAACCGGTTGAATTACATGTTTTTTATTTAACTTTCGCGCATTCATAATTTCAATAATCACAAAACAAGTAGCTTTCAGTCATGAACCCTTTTAATATTGCCATAATCGGCTGCGGTACCGTAGGAGGAGGCACAGCAAAAATCATTAATGAAATCAATTCCGATCTTAATGACAGGGCCGGAAGAAGCATTAACCTGGTTAAGATTGTAGAATTGAATGCTCCGGTTGCCATGGACCGTTTTAATCTGCCTGCCACTCTGTTTTGCGGAGGAGGAAAGGCAATAACCCCGGCTGAAGCCGAAAGTTATATTCATGAAATTCTTAATAATCCTGAGATTCACCTTGTGGTTGAGACCATTGGCGGAACCAGCGATTTTGTGCACGACATGTGTATAAAAACATGCCAGGCCGGCAAACACCTGGTTTCGGCTAATAAGGCTTTACTGGCCGAACGCGGGAAAGATATCCTCGAAGCAGCTGAAAAAAACAAAGTTGCCATAGGTTTTGAAGCGGCGGTTTGCGGCGCCATACCTATTATCAAAACCATTAAAGAAAGCTTCACGGGAGATGAAATAATATCGGTTTCAGGTATCTTAAACGGAACCAGTAATTATATTCTTTCCCGCATGCTTGATGAAAAACTGGGATTTGAACAGGCTTTAAAACTTGCCCAGGAAGCAGGATATGCCGAAGCCGATCCGACTCTCGATATCAGCGGTGGCGATGCGGCTCATAAATTGATCATTCTCATAAAACTGATCTTTGGCCTTGATGTGAGCATGGAACAAATTAAATATCAGGGCATCCGGAATATATCAGCAACAGACATAGACTATGCCAAAGAGATCGATGCAGCATTAAAACTTATCTGCTATGCGAAAAGAGATGGAGATACAGTGTTTGGTACGGTTTGCCCTATGATGGTTAAAAACGATAATTTCTTATCGGGAATCAAAGGTGCTACCAATGCCGTCAGAACTATAAACAAATACTCCGGTAAACATATCCTGATCGGGGCTGGTGCCGGTTCTGCCGAAACAGCCAGTTCCATTGTTGCTGATATCATATTCACAGCCCGTTTCAGTGAAAAAATGCAGCATAACCTGCCTTCTAATAAACTAGAATTCAAAGATTTGAGGTATTTTACTTTCCCCTTTGTCATTACATTTGAAACGGAAGACCGGCCGGGAATAACAGGCCTTGTAACTACGGAAATTGGCAAACAACTTGTTAATATATACACCGTAACACATAACCGTCAAATACAGGACAGGGCGCTTTTCTCCATTGAAACACAGCCATGCACGTTAAAACAAATTCATGCTGCTGTACAGGAAATTAAAAGGAGTGGTATACTCAAGTCCGAACCAAAGGTTTTTCCCATTCTTTTTTAATCACAGGCATGCTCCCAGGGTTGCGAGTACCCGGAAAGGTTTGATCGGATTACAGATTTCAGCCCGGATGACCAGCAGACAGGCTTGCTCAGGTCATGAAATCTGAGTGTCACATATACATTACGCACATAATTTTACTTTGACAGATCAGTTTACAAAAGTGTAGGCTTTACCACTTTTACCTGCTCTTCCGGTCCTGCCAATGCGATGTATATAGCTATCCATATTCTGAGGCTGCTGATAATTAATCACATGAGATACATTAACAATATCAATGCCCCTGGCGGCTACATCAGTTGCCACCAGAACCTGTATTTTCCTGTTTTTGAAAGCCTCCAGTGCATTAATCCTGTAATTCTGCGATTTGTTTCCGTGAATTTCATCTGCCCTGATGCCGGCCTTGCGAAGATCCCTGCATATTCTGCTTACACCGTGTTTGGTATCGTCAAAAATGAGTACCTTTTCAAATGACGGATCATTGATAAGGTTAATCAATACGTCCATTTTCTTTTCTCCTTCAGAAATCCTTATGATCTCCTGATCAATATTATCGCCACAAACATTCCCGTTTCTAAGCCGGACTTCCACAGGACTGTTCAACAATTTGCCTATCATGATTTTCTGGCTTTTATCTTCGGTTGCAGAAAAAAGAATAGTCTGCTTCCTGTTGTTCATGCCATCAACGATCTTTAAAATATCGGGGGAAAATCCCATGTCCAGCAGCCTGTCAAATTCATCAAGCACTAAGGTGGAAAAATGACTAAGATCAATTGCGCCTTGACGCACCATATCCGAAATGCGACCCGGGGTTCCAATAACAATATGATAAGGTTTTCTCAGTTTCATTATATCCTTTCTTACATCAGTGCCTCCGATGAGACATCCACTGTATAATCCAAGACCAAGTGCGATGCTTTTAAACTCTTGTTCTATCTGAACTGCAAGCTCACGGGTTGGCGATATGACCAATATTTGAAACGAAGGACGTTTTCCGAGCAGATTGTGTGCCAGGGGTATTAAAAAAGCGCCCGTCTTACCGGTACCTGTCTGGGCTAATCCCATAAGATCACGGCCTTTTAATATGGGTTCGATGGATTTTTCCTGTATCTCTGTGGGTGAGACATAACCTTTTCTGATGAGATTTGCAATGATCGACTTATTCACCGGCAGATCCTTTATAACACGCGAAGCTGTGTATTGGGTTTCATTAACCGGTTGCGCCTTTTTGATAAATAAATCTGCATCCAGCCGTTTTTTACTGAATCTGCCTTTTACGGAAGAATGATGCCTGAATGATTTATACCTGTTTGGTTTACCTGTTTTCTTTTGTGTATTATTCATTTAAATTAATTTGGTTAAATATTCAGAAATTGACATTAACCAAATTAATATAACATGGAGTAATGTTTCTTTCTAAGAAAAAATTCTAGCGGGATTATCAAATATTACTGTGAAATTTTGCTAAAAACTTTCGGCAAAGATAGTATATTTATTGGAATGAAATAATTTTTTTTCAAAATCACTCACATCAAGTCATTTATTCCGTTCTGTTCTTATTGAAATCGAAGTTAAACAAGGCTCATATTTAGGAAAAAGTATGTTGCCGGTCAGTATGCTACAGTTATAAACATTATTGATTCGGCCAGTCCTGTAATTAACTTAAGTTTCAGTTTATAGAAATTATAATCAAAAATAGATTTAAGATTGACGATTTTCGATTTAAGATTTAGGGAGTTAAATGCACAAATAGTCTTATCAATACAAAATAAACATTGACTTAAACTTTTTAAATCAAAATTTTTCAATCTTAGTCCTTAAATCGAATTAAGAATTGTATATCCGGCAACTTGAATTATTTAATTAACTTAAGCTGCTATTTATGAAAATAATACTTAATAATTGATTTAAGATTGAAAATTAACGATTTAAGAATCAATGTCGTTTAGTTAAGGATTTTATAACTGGCAACTTGAATTATTTATATAAACCTGAAAGAATCGTAAAATCTGTCGGAGTTTATTTTGAGATAATTTATACTGCAAAAAAGTCGAAAAACCATGGGAACATTATTCACGAGCACTTTTAAACAACAAGCCATGATATTATGTAAAAATATGCTGTTTCTCTTGCTGATCGTTAGCTTCTCACAATGCGGCAAACATGATACAATTAATCTGGAAGGTGAATGGTATTACAGGCTGGATGAAGAGAATACCGGTATTGACAATAAATGGTACATTCAGGGATTTAAAGATAAGCTTATATTTCCAGGTTCTCTCAGAGATAATGGTATTGGCAGTATTCCAACCCTGTCGACTCAATGGACAGGCAGTATATATGACAGCTCCTGGTATTTTAACCCGGCCATGGAGAAATACCGGAAGCCCGACAGCCTTAAATTTCCGTTCTGGCTGACGCCTGAAAAGCATTATCTTGGATCAGCGTGGTATCAAAGAGAAATAATTCTACCTAAAAACTGGAAGGACAAGAAAATTGAGTTGATCCTTGAAAGACCCCACTGGCAGACATCTGTATGGATTGATACCTTGTTTCTGGGACGGCAGAACAGCCTGTCAACACCGCATAGGTTTACAATTGAGCCTGCCAGGGTTAAACCGGGCAAACATATGCTGACCATTAAGGTTGATAACGCCATACGCGATATTGATCCGGGCATTAATTCACACAGCATAACCGACCATACCCAGGGAAACTGGAATGGCATAGTTGGCAAAATGTTACTGACGGCAAAAAATACCTGCACTATCAGACATGTGAAAATCGTACCCGATCTGAAGCGGAAGGTTGCCAGCATACTGATTGATTTTGATAATCTGCCGGAACAAAACAATTACAAACTATTCATAAAGGTCAACGGATATAATCATGAGCATACCATCCCTGCCCTTTCATTCACTGAGATCAATGAAGAATTCATGGCAGAAATCCCCATGGGCAATGATTACAAAACCTGGAGCGAATTTTCACCTGTGTTATATCAAATGACACTGCAACTTAAAGATGGATACAAAAAAATTGACAGCCGGACAGAGGTTTTCGGCATGCGGATTTTTTCAATTAACGGCAGAAGATTTGAAATTAACGGCATACCGGTATTTTTACGGGGCACTACCGAATGCTGTGTTTTTCCGTTAACCGGATATCCACCCGCAAATGAAAAGGACTGGGCAGAGATCTTTACCAAATGCAAAGAATACGGGTTAAACCACATGCGTTTTCATTCCTACTGCCCGCCTGAAGCAGCGTTTATTGCAGCGGACAAAGCAGGGTTTTATCTTCAGGTTGAAGGACCCAGCTGGGCAAATTACTCAGTAACCCTGGGTGATGGAAAACCCATTGATCAATACCTGATGGACGAAACCAAACGTATTATTGACACCTACGGCAACCACCCCTCATTTTGCATGATGGCATACGGGAACGAACCTTCCGGTCATTATGTTGCTTACCTTGAAAACTGGGTGGATCACTTCAGGGAATATGATCCTCAGAGAGTTTTTACCGGCGCCTCAACAGGCCGCAGCTGGGCAATAATTGAAAACAGCGATTTTATCGTGCGTTCCCCGCCACGGGGATTGGAGTGGGCAACAAAACAACCGGGAAGTGAATTTGATTACAGGGATAAAACAGAAAACCAGAACCGGCCATACGTAACATTTGAAATGGGGCAATGGTGTGTGTTCCCGAACTTTCATGAAATATCCAAATATACCGGACCTTTAAAGGCCCGTAATTTTGAGCTCTTTCAGGAAGAACTTAACCTCAACCATATGGGACATCAGTCACAGGATTTTCTGATGGCCTCGGGAATGTTGCAGGTATCATGCTACAAACAGGAGATCGAAGCCACACTGAGAACGCCCAACCTGGCAGGTTTTCAGCTTTTAAGCCTAAACGACTTCCCCGGTCAGGGCACAGCACTGGTGGGTGTACTCGATGCCTTCTGGGATGAGAAAGGTTATGTTACGGGTAAACAATTCAGCTCATTCTGTAACAGTGTTGTGCCCCTGGTGAGAATGCCCCAATACACCTACCGGAATGCTGAACCATTAATTGCTCAAGTTGAAATAGTGAACTTTAGCGGCACAGAGCTGAAAGAGATAACACCTGCCTGGCAACTGACGGATAGTGACGGTTCCATTGTAAACTCAGGTTCTTTTGTTGCGCAAAACATACCGTTGGGAAACTGTCATACTGTTGGAACAATAAATATACCGCTGAATTTTGCTGAAAAGGCAGGCAAATACACGCTTAAAGTCGATGCCGGTAATTTTTCCAATCAGTGGAATATCTGGATATACCCAAAAACCGACACATCATTGGTTCCTTCCGGAATACATGTTGGTGATATACTTGATAACGCCGCTCTTCATGTACTTGAACAGGGGGGCAAAGTGTTGCTTATGGTCGCAGGTAAAGTAGAAAACGGGAAGGATATCGTGCAGTACTACACACCGGTATTCTGGAACACATCGTGGTTCAGAATGAGACCGCCGCACACAACAGGCATTTTAATTGATAATAAGCATCCGGTCTTTAATGATTTTCCAACAGATTGTTACAGTGATCTGCAATGGTGGGAGATCGCCAACAGGCAACAAGTAATGAACCTTGACAGTTTTCCCCCGGGATTTAAAATTATTGTCCAGCCTGTTGATACCTGGTTCCTGCACAGAAGGCTGGCTATGCTGTTTGAAGCCAGGGTTTTAAACGGCAGCCTGATGGTGTGCAGTATCGATCTGACTGCTGATCTGAAGAACAAACCGGTGACAGAGCAATTGAAAAAAAGCATTATCGGTTATATGGAATCAGATGATTTTAATCCTGAATCCAAAATCAGCGTGGCGTTGATTCAGGAATTATTTGAGAAAAAAGAACGGCCCGCATGGAATTCTTACGTAAAGGAAAATCCGTAAAAACAAAAAAAGGTCCAAGCTACACTTTGTTAAGCTTGAACCAATTTTTTGTTAATTTTCGGGATATAAACAGTTTAAAGTGGTTTCGCAACTATTTATACTGACAATTATTTCTGTTGATGACGGACACGTCGGCTTTGAGGTCTCCGGTGAATCGGAGAGAACAGCAGTAAAATACGATAAGAAGAATAGTCGTTTTTCATTTGAGGATCACGACAACCTGTCTGAAATACTCGCCAACAATCAAGTCCAGCTTCAGAAAGTAATTAAATCGGCCCTGAAAGGGAAACCTGCACCCGGCCGGCAAATACAGTGCGTATTTATCAAAGATTTCACCTTCCTCAATAACCATGACTATAACCATTATATAAGAATCGACAGGCGCGGTATTAATCCGGCGATCAGTGTCAGTACAGAAGAAACTAACGGTATTTACAAACTTTATGCCGACGGTTCTTATGCCAAAGAGTCAAACCGGTCAGGGTATGCCGGAATTATTGTAAACAAAGAGGGCAACGATGAAGTATACTACGGCTCATTCCCCGGCGGAAGTAGCTGTTTAATGGAACTGATGGCCGTCACGGAAGGACTGAAACAACTCGGCCCGGTTAAGAAAATCCGGATCAATACCGACAGCCGCTTTGTGATTCGCGGTCTTGCACAATGGATTCATTTCTGGAGATTAAACAATTGGCAGATGGCCTATGGACGAAAGGTCAGATATGCAAAACACTGGCAACAACTCGATAAGTTGAGTCAAGGGAAACTCCTGGAATTAAAATGGATCAAAGCCCATTCCGGAGATAATAAACATAAGCTTTGTCACCATTTGGCAAAACAATTAGCTACCCGTGGAATTCATGAACCTATAACCACTGCGTCTGGCGGAGTTTGATAAAAATCGCAATGCTGAGCGTCCGCTTGTGCCAGATATAAACCTGTTATTGTAAAGAATTGGTCCAAGCGGACGCTCGAACCAGTAATTAGCTGATATTCTGTCGGATATATGCTCACAGGCTTTGCCTGTTTTACCTGTCCCCATATTACCACAAGGCATATTAAACAAAAAACCGGGGATTCATAGTATCAATTATGATCTGTCTGTCCAGCTAATAACAAAGTTAATATTTGCAGATCATCAGTCAGTAATAATCATTTTTCTGGTTGCTGAGTAATTTCCGGTCTTCATTGTATAAAAATAAATACCAGGTGATAATTTTTCAAGGTTGTATTCAATAACATGATCTCCTGCATAAAACACCTTTCCGGCCGGTTCATCAATGTCAATACCAAGAGCATTAAAAATTTTCAATGAAACAAAACCGGTGTCCGGAATTTTAAAAGGAATACTAACGTTTCTCTTTGTAACAGGGTTAGGATAGTTCTGTTCCAGGGCATATCCTTCAAGATTTAAATCAATATTGCTGGTCGTAATATCTGCTTCACAAAGGTTTACAGCTTCTTCGCCAACATCAACCGGCGTGATCTGTGAATTCTTAACAGCAATTTTGTCCAGCATTACACTGTCTTCAGCGAATGCAAAACTGAATGTGTGCTCTCCTGCAGTCAGTTCAAAGCTTTTTAATTCCAGCCATTCCCAACCATTGGTAAACATATTGTCATAAAATTCAAATTCAGCATCATCAATTTTTAACCAAAACGCGTTATGGCTGGCCTTAGAATTATTAAAGCGGCCATAGAGACAGAAATTTGTATCAGTAACAACCGAAACACTCATCTTTATAATATCTGCATCATCAGCGGGGGATGCTGTGATGCTTTTAACCGCTGTAACATAAGCCGTGTTTGATGCATTGTTATCCGCCAGAATATGCAAATTATTACCCACCGTGCCGCATTCTGCTTCGGCATAAACTGACTCATATCCCATAAGTGAAAGCATCTGAACGGCATACCGTCTTCCGATTTTTCTGTTGCCTTCAGTGTCAAAATGTGCTTCATCCTGCCCGGGGCATCCGCTTGAAGAAATAACGTACGCCGTTGGAATAGTATCAGGAAGCCTGTTAATTATCGTATTCATACTGGAACAGCAATTGCCGGGGGCAGACAACAATTCTCCGGCTAAAAGCGGTACCGAATCTGCATTCAAAGAAAGGTCAGTTAACATATCGTTATAAATCTTTTTCACATAAGAAAGCCAAAGGCTATTTCCCGTGTTGGTCTCACCCTGGTGCAAAAGAATACCTTTAACGATACCATCGTTCTGAGCCAACTTTGCAAGATTGACAAGGTATTGATACGGATTCCAGTCATAGGCAGCGACTAAAGAAGTAAACCAATTGTCGGTGTATGTGGAATCATATTCCTGGTAAATATCTTTATCAAACAGCCTGATGTCGCAGCCTGCAACAGAAACGTTAATAATGCCTATAGTTATGCTGTCGGGAAGGTTTGCCGCCATGGTTCTGCCAAAATAATCGGCAGGCGAAAGGTGTGAATAGCATTGGCATGTAGGAGGAACCGCTGTATACCATGTTTCTTTTTCACGGTTCAGATTTGAGCAATCCAGGGCCTGAAAAGTTTTAAACCGGCTGTTTTCTGTTTTATCCCGGCTTTGTATTGTGCCCTGACCCTGCATATTCGATTGCCCAAAACAGAGATAGATATAAAAATCGGCATCCTGAGCAAACAGAACTGAGGTTAAAAAGAACAGACCTGCAAAGGATAAGATCAAATTATTTGCTTTCTTCTGCTTTTTCATACTATTGCTGTTTTAATGATGAATCTGCTTCGCAAAGTACAAAAAATAAAAATATCACAAACCTGCCTGCCTTCCAGGGAGGGACACCACATCACGAAGGATCACAAAGAGTTTATAATTAACGGATTATACTTTGCGATAACTTTGGGGCTTAATGCCTTAGCGGCGATAATATACTTTTTGGAGTAGGCTCAATGCTTATATTGCTCCTGTGTAACAGGTTCATATAGTATTGAAAATTAGTATTTTATTGATTTTTTATATTTTGGCACCGGAGGTGCTAACTGTTTGTAGCAATGACATGGCCATTCATTGTAATTCCATACGTCCCGCCAAGTGCCGGGACGCTGGGGATAATAAGGCAGATATATCTCTTTTGCTACAAACAGATGACCCCTGGCGGGGACGATGGCCTGTATGGCGATGTTATGCTACAAACAGGTCGCCACTGCGTGGCTTAAAAAGGGCAGGGTATTCAACCCTGCGATTTCATCGCGATATGAATAAATGATTATCTTTAATTGTCTTAAGTTAACTTAACAGATACTACTATGAACACACTACGTCAATCAACAAAAGGTTTTACGCTGAACAGTTTTTTTGTTACATGGATCGTCACAGGAATTGTTGTCGCCGCTGTGGTTTGTACTTCCTGCCAACCGGCAGAAAAAGCAGGAGAAGCTGACAGCTACGCAGAAGACCGCGCGCTTATCGAAGACCTCCAGGCCCGTTATATGTTTGCCCTTGATTTCGGTGATCTCGACAGCTATGTCGCTACATTTACCGAGGACGGCATTCTCGATATCGGCGAAGGAGAATGGCGCGGGCGTGACTCGATAAAGCATATCCTGGCTTCCATACCCCGCCGCAATGATACAACGGCCACACCGGAGACACCTGAGCTACACCCCGCTACAGGGAGGCATGCCATTGTTAACATTGTCCTCAAAATAGAGGGTGATACAGCTTACGGCAGAGCATACTGGTTTCATATGTCAAATGACAACCCTCAGCGCAAAGCAAACCTGACTTCATATGGTCACTACGAGGACGTGATAGTTAAAGTAAACGGAAAATGGTTGTTCAGCCGGAGAAAGATCTTTAACGAACAGGTTGCCAAATGGGCTGCAACGGCAGAAAATCCATGCTGGTAGATTGTGGGAAAACCACATAAAAAAAGTGAAAATAGGGTTTGAGGGTTTGAATATCTGATGATCTTATTGGTACATGAATATAATTTAGACAATTTGGTGATTTGGTGGCTAAACCTTTTCCGCGAAGTATATGCCGTGTGAGGCTGATTATTCTTTGATCTTTATAAGCAGATGGTTATCAGCGATACCGATTATGGTTTCTCCTGTGGGCATTTGAACTGATGCATCTGATATCGTCTCAGGATTCCAGTTATGAATGTCCATAAAGTCTTTCATGTCCTTTTTCTCTGAAAACCTCACTGACAAAATTGTCTCTTCCCCACCCCTCAGTATAACAACACAATATCCGTTTACATCCCTGAAAAATGCTTCCTGGTCAGGAACTCCGTTCATAATACCCAGCATGCCTTTTGCCAGAACAGCTTCACGGTTTATGGTTTCATGTGAAACACCAGGCAGATAAGAGGTAATATCGGCAGGACTTTCCTTTATTTTACGAACGATCGCTTCCCCGATTTTCAGGGAAGTGACACTGTCAATAATGTTGCCCGTATTGTTGCTGATGTTGATATAAAACGACCCTGAACAAAGCTGCAATTGATATGGCGTCTTACATGAAAAGGGTGACAATGAAGGTGTACTCTTACACTGGAATCTGGATACAGAGTATATCCCAAAGGCTTCTTCGGGGCCATTCATTCTGTATATTTCAACACTATATTTTTCACCCGACAAACTGATCTCATTGACCCATGCACCGGAAAAACCATACTCAAGGTAGAGTTCAGCAGCACCGTTAATATGACCGAAAAGCGAGGCTCCGGTGTATGTTTTTGGGGTTTCAAACCTGGCGTCCGGCAGATCGGTTTCATCAACGGAAGGGAAGGAACCAGGCTCTTCAGCAATACAATTAAAAGAAAAGGGAAACAGGAAAATCAATATACAGTAATATCTTGTCATAATTATTTATTTGCTATAATGAGCCTGTTTGTTTCAGCCAAGATCTAATACGCTCAGGTTTATTTTTTCCCTGTCGGACAGGCCTAATCCCAGTTCAGATGACATGGTCAGGAATGTCAGCAATTCAGGTGTCGCTGATTTTTGAATGCCTTCGGCAATCCTTTTTTCGGCAATGATGTCATAAGCGATCCTGTCAAGGGCAACAGGATCGGAAGCTATAAGGATAGTGTTATAATTACAGATGAATTGCCGGTTGGCAGCAGGCCCCCCGTTGTAGCATCCACGCAATCCGTCACATATATTCAGCACCACTTTATCCCGTATGGGTGCAAAGGCACAGACTTCAGCACATGTATCGTTCCAGAGCCTGGCGTGAAGCCTGCCGGTATTCGATATGGCGCCATATGCAAGATTCTTCATGGCATTTGTAATGGAACCGCCTGCATTCTTGAGAATGGGTATATTAATGATCTTATCGAGATCCTGTGTAACAATTTTTGTAAAATATGAATACTTTCCGCCATTGATCATATAAGGCATGGTTTCATCGTCATATTCCCCCTCCACATCAGCCCAGTAAAACCACTTTTTATCAATATTGTTTTCACCATAAAGCTTCCCGTCCTTATCATAAAAGGATCCGTTTTCATCCTGAAGCTCTGTCCCCGCAATTTTTATCCCGGGATAATTTTCAGCTGTAAAACCGGCCTCTTTCAGGTCCATCTCGCGCCGGTCCCATATGATGATGTTCTCCTTTTCGATACCGCTTTCCATAAGTTGTTTGATAACCGACCGGGTAACAGCGTGACTTGTTGAAAGAAGCTTTCCGGCAACGGGATTTACTTTCAGGCCTATCCTTTCACCGGGACTCACAAAAGTGCTCCATGCCTTTTCCAGGTCTTTCTGCCCTGTAAGCTCGAGCAGTGCTTTCTTTATCATCAGATAAGCTTCCTGTTCAACCGGGTCATCGTTTATTACAGACTGTGTATTATTCACGCGGATCACCTTACCCGGATATATGCCAGGCATCGACCATTCATTTCGCGGTATTTTAGCGGCATCGCTGATGTTCGTCGCAGGCTTATCCTGATTCCGAATAGTTTCTGAAGCGATCAGTGACCATGGTTTAACAGCCAGGGCGGCTGTTCCGGTTCCAAGAAGTGCCATAAACTTCCTGCGGTTGAGTGAGTTTCTTTTCATTGAAATAAAATATATGGATTAACAAATATATTAAAATTCAAAATTATTGGCCATGATACAACATTGGCAAAACAGAAGTCAGTGAAGGTTGTATATTTGCAGCATATTTTTGGGGGAGCATGGACAGATCAGAACGAAAAAAAGGGGAAGGACCAGGACAGAAGGCCGGATTATTCAGTGTTCTTCGACCTTACAGAGGAATAGTCACTGTTTTGATCATCATAGCTCTGGCAGGGAGCAGCATAAACCTGCTTATTCCAAAAATCATCGCCCGGGCCATAGACGCTTTTTCTGCTAACATGTTCAGCGCCGGAACAGTTATTACTGAATTTCTTGTTGCAGCTTCCGGGATATTTGTTTTCACTTTTCTTCAGGGAGTAGTGCAAACCTTCACGGCAGAGAGGGTCGCAAAAGAATTACGCAACAGGCTGGCAGAAAAAATATCCCGTCAGAGTTACTCATTCATACTTAAGTCAAACCCTGCTAAGCTTCTGACAAACATGACCTCCGACATGGACTCGGTAAAAATGTTTGTTTCACAGGCTTTTGTCACCATCATCTCCTCATTTTTCGTTATCATTGGGGCATCGGTTCTGCTGATAATGATAAACCTGAAGCTGGCCCTTGCGGTTCTTACAATAGTACCGATCATTGCTACTGCCTTTTTTATCGTGTTTCGGAAAGTGAGGGTCTTGTTCAGAAAGAGCAGAGAGATAATAGACGTTCTTAACAGGATCATTAATGAAAGTATTCTGGGTTCAGCTCTCATAAGAGTCCTGAACTCACAACAGCCTGAGAGCCAGAAGTTCCTTGAAAAAAACATTGAGTCACGTGAACTGGGATTAACGATAGTGAAGCTCTTTTCGGTCATAATCCCCATCATTATGTTTGTTGCAAACCTGGCTGTCGTTACCATTCTTGCTCTCGGAGGTCATTTTGTTGTGACCGGATCACTTACGCTCGGTAATTTTGCCGCATTCAACAGTTATCTTGTAATGCTCATATTCCCGGTCATGATGATCGGATTTATGAGTAACATAATCGCCTCAGCTACCGCCTCATACGGAAGAATAAAACAAGTCCTTGACGAGCCTCCTCCGATAGAAACCGGAACCATCAGTACTGATATCAGGGGTGATATAAAGCTGAAGGATGTGAACCTGAGCTACGGAGAAAAGCCGGTGCTGGAGAACGTTTCATTATCGGTCAAAGCCGGCAGCAGGACTGCCATCATAGGGCCCACTGCGGCGGGTAAGACGCAGCTGCTGTACCTCCTTACAAACCTTATCTCACCCGATTCGGGCAGCGTGGAATTCGACGGGATCTCGATAGAGCAATATACAAGGGAAGTATTCCACAGGCAGATCGGCTTTGTATTTCAGGACAGTGTGATTTTCAACCTGAGCCTCAGGGAAAATATTGCCTTCAGCGAAACTGTTACAGAGGAATCCCTTAAGAAAGCAATAGAAACGGCTGAACTGGCTGACTATATTGAATCGCTTCCTGACAAGCTCGACAACATAGTCTCGGAAAGAGGTACCAGCCTGTCGGGCGGACAAAAGCAAAGAATAATGCTCGCGAGGGCTCTTGCCCTGAATCCGGGCATACTGCTGCTCGATGATTTTACATCAAGGGTTGACAGAAGAACCGAAAATAAGATCCTATGCAATATAGAAAATAATTATCCGGAGATGACACTCCTGTCAGTTACACAGAAAATTGCACCGGTAAGGCATTTTGATCAGATAATACTCCTTATGGAAGGAGAAATAATAGCTTCCGGAAAACATAAGGATTTGTTGGAGAGTTCACCTGAATATATTCAGATTTACAGTTCACAAAAAAGCACACATCATTATGAATTATAATCTGAACCAGGCATCGGAACACACAGCAAGGAAACTCCCGGCAATTAAATCACTCAGGAAACTGATCACCATTATCAGTGGTGAACGCCGCAACCTTACTATTGCCTTTACTGCAATTTTCCTGAATGCAGGACTAAACCTTACAGGACCATACCTGGTAGGTTATACAATAGACACATATGTTCAGGCGAAGAATTATCATGGTGTCCTCCTGTTTGCCGGGATTCTGCTTGCCATGTATATTACCGCATTTATTGTCAACTATGCCCAGATGCGCATGATGGGTGGAATAGGCCAGCGGATGCTTTTCAGCCTCAGGAACTCTGTATTCAACAAGCTGCAGGAGCTGCCTCTCGATTTTTTCAATCAGAATAAGGCAGGAGACCTGATTTCGCGGATCAACAACGATACCGACAAGGTTAACCAGTTCTTTTCTCATTCACTGATGCAGTTTATAGGCAGCCTGATAACGATGACCGGAGCCGGGATCCTTCTCCTTGTGATAAACCTGCCACTTGGACTGGCAGCCCTTTCCCCTGCACTGCTCCTGTGGATCTTTACCAGGAGTGTTTCGCCCTGGATAAGGAGAAAGAATGAAGCGAGCCTTAAAAGCCTGGGGTTTTTATCGGCAGAAATTCAGGAGAACCTGGCAAACTTCAAGGTGGTTGTTGTTTTCAACAGGAGCGATTACTTCCGTAAGCGGTTTGAGAAGGCAAACAACGAGAATTATAAAAGATCGGTACACGCGGGTATTGCCAATAATATTCTTACACCGGTTTATACTTTTGCATCACATATAGGTCAGCTTATAGTATTAGTTTTGGGCATATGGCTTATTATCAAAGGATATTTTTCAGTTGGATTGCTGATAAGCTTCATTGCATATATCTCCAACTTCTATAATCCGTTGCGACAGATGGCTGCTCTGTGGGCTAACTTTCAGCTGGCACTGGCGGCCTGGGACAGGATATCATTTCTCCTTTCCTTTGAAAACAATCTTAAAATTGTTGATGATGCTGGTGAAGTCACAAGTGATTCCTATATTCATTTCAGTAATGTCTCATTCAGGTACCCAAACGGGAAAGAGGTTTTGCACAAAGTCAGCTTCGATTTACAAAAAGGCAGGAGTTATGCTTTTGTTGGTCCGACAGGAGGAGGAAAAACAACCACAGCTTCGCTTTTAGCCCGATTGTACGACGCAACGAAAGGGTCAATACTTCTTGACGGCAGGGATATCCGGTCGTATACCCCCTTTGAGAGAGCATCGAAAATAGGATTTATCCTTCAGGAACCTCTGCTCTTCTCAGGTACGGTAGGCAATAATATTATATATGGTAATCCTGAATGTGCAGGTCTCACCAACAGTGAGCTTGAAAAGGCCCTTGAGGAAGCACAGCTTGCAGGACTGCTGACACGTTTTGACAAAGGACTTGACACACCTGTCCAGACAACAGGCGATGGAATAAGCCTTGGGCAAAAACAGCTTATTGCTTTTATGAGGGTTATTTTGCGAAAGCCGGAACTTCTTATACTTGATGAAGCAACAGCCAATATTGATACGGTAACAGAACAACAACTTGAAGCGATTCTGAAAAACCTACCGGCATCGACTATAAAGGTTATCATCGCTCATCGTCTGAATACCATTGAGAATGCGGACGAAATCTTCTTTGTAAACTCAGGAAGTATAATTGCGGCAGGTTCATTCAGTAAGGCTCTCGACTTGCTTATGCATGGCAGGACGGAGAGCTGAATATTTGGCAACCTGCCTGCGCCACTGCTGTGGCAGGCAGGTTTGGTTATTTGGTTATTTGCTGATTTGCTGACCTGCCCGACGGCAGGCGGGTTTGATGATTTGCTGATTTGATGACCTGCCCGACGGCAGGCGGGTTTGATGATTTGATGATGGCTTAGATACAGACCTCATTATGCAGGTTAATTCTGTTTTTATGCTCAATATATCAGGCCTTTTGTTAAATTCTGATATCTTATTTATATTTTTGCGTACTGACAAAATAATCGTATTAAATATTAATGAATTAAAAAAATCAGCCATTAAACATAAATACAAATATTGAATTCATATCCAGGAGCAGCTTAATAAAATGGACAGATATCTAGAAAAAAAGAATTGTACAGAATGTTATTTTCGTTCGGAATGTTTCATTCGGAGAACAAAAAACGCAGATAAGTTTTATGAATCATTGAAATCTCAGATCATTTACAATAAGGGAGAAACAATTGTTAAAACAGGAACGCCGGTAACAAATATTTTGTATGTTATGGATGGCTTGGTCAAAGCCTATATTGAAAGCCCGGATAAGAATATCATTATAAAATTACTGCATGCTGATGATTTTATCGGCCTTACATCATTGTTCGGTGATGATACTTATTACTTTTCCGCCTCTGCATTAAAAGAGACCAGAATCTGTTCAATTGACCGTGAAGCCATTAAAGACTTAATTACACAGTGTTGCGAATTTTCTCGTGAACTGTCCAACTGGTACTGCAAGAACTATAACATTATGCTCACCAAGTGTTTGAATTTAGGTCTCCGTCAATTAAACGGAAAACTTGCCAATACATTACTATATTTAAACCGTGATGAGTTTAAGGGGATAGATATATTTTCATATATAAGCAGGAAAGACCTGGCAGAATTGTCAGGTATGTCAATGGAAAGTGTTGTCAGAATCTTATCTGAGTTCAGTGATGAAAAAATTATAGAGATTAAAGGCAAAAGAATTGAGATTAAAAACCTCGAACGGCTGAAAATCATCAACCAGAAAGGATAATCAATACTTCAAATGTTCATGTTTTAGTCAGACTCCACTACTTCTCCAGGACTAAAACAAGCTTGCCTAACCGGAAGACAGGCTTTAAGTTTTTGCAGACTACTGGTGCAACCTGTTGTTGTATAGCCCCACCCCAGTGCAGCAATGAAAAAAAGCTTATCCCAAACTCTTTTTCAAATCAGTTTAAAATTACGGTCTGCTCAAAAAAAAAATTGACGAATCTCATGGTCATTTTTGACACCAATACCAATAATCATCTTTAAATTAACGACATAAGAAAATATCTTTGTATCAGATAATATTAATCTCAAAGAATCAAACAGAGTCAGACCATGTACAAACAAAAGAGTGAAATAATTGAGCAGATTCAATCTTATCATAAAGATGTAGCACAGTTATACCATGATATTTATGAAAAGGTTGATAACAAAGAGATGAAATCATTCATACTTGATCTCTACAAACATGAAAAAAACCGTGAGCAATATCTTGACCGGCACAGAAAAATAGCCCTTGCAATGGATTGCTGGCTCGATTTTCCATGTGAAAAGCTGTCGAATCAGATGGATGAATGCTTAAAGCGCAATATTGGTCCAAAATCTGAAGTAACCATGGAAGATTTGCTTAATCTGAAATTGCATTTTGATGACTGTCTAATAAAAATATACAATATACTCGCGGCCGAGAATGCATTAAGTGAAATGGCGGCCAACATATTTTACTATATGTTGAAAAAAACAAAAAAAGAGCAGGATATACTTGCCGGTATGCTTTTTAACTCAAAAAGCAACATGCAGCAGACATTCACATATACAGTATAAGCACTCCATTAATCCGTTCGGCTGAGGTTGTACCAGCCGAACCTAATACTGGTTTGCGGTTACACCCAAACCTTCCCCTGTTACCAAAAGTTCCCCCTGTTTATTGATGATCGCATCAGCAATCTTCCAGAGCCGGAACATTTTTCTCTTTTTCTTCGTTATTAAATATTGATCTTCCTGTTTACGCATAAAAAAAGGGTGTCAAAAGCTGACACCCTTTATATTATTAAGATATTATTATTTCACCAGGAGTTTCCCGGTATAGGTTTCTGAATCAGCCATAACAACCACAATATATGATCCCTTGGGAAGACCACTGACACTAAGGGAATCCGAATTACTGTTCAGCATGCTGTTGATGACAGTCATCCCATTCGCATTAATCACTTTCAGGTTTACATTACGTTCCTGATCGATGCCGGAAATCCTGACATAATCCGTGGCAGGATTCGGGTATATACTCAATGCTTTTTTATTCTCTTTGTAATGCTCAAGAATACCTGTAGTCTGAGGCAACAATACTGCATCTATCACATGCACAACACCATTATCGGCTTCAATATCGGCCAGTGTTACTTTGACACTATTGATGAATACACCATCCCCATTGATTGTAACAGTGATGTCATTACTCAACAGGGTGGAAATGGTCTGACCATCTGAAAGGTCAGTCGACATAGCTTTGGCGCCAACAACATGGTAAAGCAGGATGTCAGCCAGCGTACCTGTCGGGTCGGCCAGCAGG
>JAFGTR010000104.1 GCA_016934055.1 Bacteroidales bacterium
TAACTTTAATATGTTCATCGTCATGCTGAATTTATTTCAGCATCTCCTGAGATTCCGAAATAAATTCGGAATGACTAACCGCCAGTCCTGAGTTAACATAACACTGGTCGTCCGTCAGGCGAAGACAGACGATCGTCAGCTTGTCAATGAACTATTTGCCCAATCATAAGTTTAATAAGTATTTTACACAACAATTATATTCTATATAAGAACCCAGTCCGACCACTATACAGTCTATACAGTCTATTAACTCTCTGACCGCGCGCTTTTGCAAAGCGTGCGACAACGACTATTCAGTCAACAATCCGGCAGGCAGTCAATTACAACCACAACAACCATAACAATCATAACCTTCACAACCCTCCTGATGATAATAAGGTTCCAAAAATCACAGCCCTTCCCCCTAACAGACAACTGACAACAGACGACATTTCACAAACCTTTTTCAAATCATGTTCTTCCATTTAATATTTTTTAAATAGTTTTATACCCTGAAACGGATGTTAAACTTATGGTTATGAAAAAAATAATTTGTGGAATTTGCGGGATCATCCTTATGCAGTCAGCAATACTGAGCGGACAGGAAGGTCTGATCATCCAGGAAGAAACGTTGGGAGTCTGCACCATGGACGGAACAGTCGATTCAGCTGTATCAGCCCTGGGATATACTGGAATTGGCTATGCCAACATTGACAATGGCATTGGCGTAGGCATGAGCTGGAGTTTTACGGTTCCTGTTGATGGGATCTATAAAGTTACCTGGCGTTATGCCCTTGGAGGCACTGACACAACCAGCAGAGATGGAAAGCTTTTGTTAAACAACGATTTAACCGGCGACACTGTCAGATTCCCTCATACTGACAGCACTTACTGGAACGGTTATAAGTCGACCGATACAATATCCCTGAGTTTGCAGGCAGGACTGAACAAAATTCACCTTTCTGCCATCACTGTGAAAGGACTGCCAAATATTGACTATTTCCATATCCTTGGAAGCGGTATTGAACCTGCGCAATGTATACCATCATTTATTTTCAGCCTTGCATCCAATGACACAAATTACGGCACAGTAAGTTATTTCCCGGTAAAGGAATTTTATGATGACGGCGAGGAGTTAACCGTAACAGCTACTGCAAAACCGGGGTACTTTTTCCACAGCTGGTCGGGTGAAGCATCAGACACAGTAAACCCTTTCCTTTTTGAGATAAGACAAAACACAATCATGACAGCCCTGTTCTACCCTGAAGGCACCAGTCAGGCAGAAAATGCTGCAGGTTACGCTACAGTTCAGCATGATAACGGCACACCCTATATAGTAACCGGAGGAGCTGCAGGACCAGTTGTCGATGCCAATACAATATATGAACTGATGAAATACCTCGGGGATGATGAACCTTATACCGTCAGACTATCTCAGTTCTTAAAAAGCACCGGTCCAATTGAGATAAAAGTAAAATCGAACAAAACCTTCATCGGCACCAACGACACCGCTCATCTGGAAGGCATTAAAATAGCGCTTGAAGGAGCCCGCAATGTGATCATCAGGGATATCTCTTTTTCAAAAGTACTGGGTGATGATCTGATGGAACTTAATGCCGGCTCAAAAAATGTATGGATCGATCATTGCGAATTTTATACTGATCGTGAACATGACGACAATGAAGATTATTACGACGGTATGCTTGACATCAAGAATGAGTCTTCATTTATAACGGTTTCATGGTGCCATTTCCATGATCATAATAAAGGTATCTTGATTTGTTCGGGTGATGATAGTGACCAGGACAGTGTACAACGTATTACTTTTCATCATAATTATTTCTACAACTGTAATTCAAGGCTTCCGAGCATCCGCTTTGGCAAAGCCCATATTTACAACAACTATTATGAAAAATGCAACACTGCTGTAAACACCAGGATGAATGCCTGTGTTAGAGTAGAGTACAACTATTTCAATAATGCCGGCACCGGTATCGGGATGCTATACAGCCCGATACCCGGCGGCGTTGATCTTGGTGAAAATATTTATGTCAACACCACCTATTCATCCTCACCGGCATGTGAACTCAATCCGCCATATTCATACGAATCAACCATCGATAACACCGCAGATCTGCCCGAACTGATTACAGTCAATATAAGGAGACATGCAAATCCGTCAACTTTTATACATGATTATAAAGAAAAAAGGCTTTCACTCAAGGGTTTTCCCAACCCGGCAGAAGACTGGCTGACACTATTATTTCAATTAAAGGAAAATGAAAAGGCTGAAATTTCAATCGTTGATATTACCGGTCAGGAAGTATATAAAATAACAGCTGATGCCTGTACTCCCGGTTTCAATGAGATCAGGATTGATGTTTCAGGCCTGCCCTCAGGATTATACTTTTACAGTCTGAAGTCAGGAGACAGGGCTGTGACGGATAAGCTGGTGATTAAATAAGTACTTGGGAGAAGGAAGGTCGTGTGGTCGTGTGGTCGTGCAACCTGCCTGCCGTCAGGCAGGTCTTGCGGTCGTGCGGTCTTGCGGTCTTGTAGTCCTAGATTCTTTGATCTTTGATCTTTGATCTTTAGTCTTTGATCTTCCTTCTTCCTTCTTCCTTCTTCCTTCTTCTTTAAATCATCAAATAACTAAATCAATAAATAAATTTCTTTCTGTTATATTTGTCGGTTCAAAACAAATTATAAAGTGTTGATGATATGAAAAAAGAAATCGTAGACAAAGCTGCTGACAACATTCGTATGCTGGCTGCCGCCATGGTGGAAAAGGCCAGGTCGGGGCATCCCGGCGGTGCCATGGGTGGCGCAGATTTTATTAATATTTTATACAGTGAATTCCTTAACTGGGATCCGGCTGATATGAGCTGGCGCAACCGTGACAGGTTCTTTCTCGATCCCGGTCACATGTCACCCATGTTATACTCCATTCTCACACTCACGGGCAACTTCACAATTGATGAACTGAAAAATTTTCGTCAATGGGGCAGTCCGACCCCCGGTCATCCGGAACTCGATGTGAAAAAAGGCATTGAAAACACTTCAGGTCCTCTTGGACAGGGTCATGTCATGGCTGTTGGCGCTGCCATAGCCGAACGTTTTCTTTGCGCCCGGTTTGGCGAATGGATGTCGCACAAGACCTATACTTTTATCTCCGATGGCGGCGTACAGGAAGAGATTTCGCAGGCTGCAGGTCGCCTGGCCGGTTTCCTTGGCCTTCACAACCTCATTATGTTTTACGACTCCAATGATATACAGCTTTCAACCGAAACCAGTGCTGTAACGGCTGAAAACACAGCCATGAAATACGAAGCCTGGGGCTGGAATGTCATGACTATCAATGGAAATGACCAGGATGAGATCCGTTCATCATTGATTAAAGCCAATGAAGAAAAGATGCGGCCGACGCTGATTATCGGAAAAACGACCATGGGTAAAGGAGCTCTCGATGGCAGCGGTAAAAGTTTTGAAAGACAGACATCTACACATGGCATGCCGCTCGGAGAAGCAGGGGCATCATTTGAAAAAACCATTGAGAATCTTGGAGGAAATCCGGCTGATCCTTTTATGCTATTCCCCGAAGTAGAAGAATACTACAGGGAAGTGCTGAAGAAAAAAGCTGAAAGTGCGAAAACCAGAAAGGAAGAGGAAAAAAATTGGGCCGATGCCAATCCTCAGCTGGCAGCCAAACTCGATCAGTTTTTCTCAGGTAAGTTACCATCCATCGACTACAGTCAGATTACCCATAAAGAAGATATCGCCACAAGGGCAGCATCAGCCAACGTACTGGCATACCTGGCAAAAAATATTGAAAACATGATCGTTGCTTCCGCTGACCTTTCCAACAGTGATAAAACCGATGGCTTTTTGAAAAACACAAAGGCTTTTACCCGGGGTGACTTCAGCGGAGCCTTTCTGCAAACAGGGGTTTCAGAACTGACAATGGCAGCCATCGCCAATGGCATCGCATTGCATGGCGGTGTTTTAATCGCCTGCGGAACTTTCTTTGTGTTCTCTGATTATATGAAACCGGCCGTGAGGCTGGCAGCCCTGATGGGATTACCTGTTAAGTACATCTGGACTCATGATGCATTCAGGGTAGGAGAAGACGGCCCCACGCACCAGCCTGTGGAACAGGAAGCCCAGATAAGACTTATGGAACACCTCAAAAATCATCATGGTGAAAACAGCTTGCTGGTTTTGCGTCCGGCTGACAATCACGAGACTACCGTAGCCTGGAAACTGGCCCTTGAAAACACAAAAACACCTACAGCCCTGATTTTATCAAGACAGAATATTACCACACTGCCCGCAAAGCCCGGATTAACACGTTTTGAAAGCGCCTTCGAAGCCGGTAAAGGAGCATACATTGTATCCGATTGTGAAGGCAGTCCTGATATTATACTGGTGGCAAACGGTTCAGAAGTCTCAACACTGGTAGCCGGGGCGGCTAAGTTAAAGGACGAAAAAGGTCTTAAAGTCAGGATCGTGTCTGCACCTTCCGAAGGTTTGTTCCGGAAACAGGACAAATCCTATCAGCAACAGGTCATTCCTGATAATGTACCGGTTTTCGGCATGACAGCAGGCATACCGGTAACACTGCAGGGATTAACGGGAACAAAGGGCAAAGTATTTGGTCTCGATCATTTCGGATTTTCAGCACCCTATAAAGTACTGGATGAAAAATTCGGATTTACCGCTGATAACGTATTTAAGCAGGTGCTGGCATACCTTGAAGAGTATCAATAAGATTAATCTTCCGGGGTCCGGAGAACCTGGCAGGATTTAATCTTTTGGAATCCGTTATAAACCGACCCTTCCAGGTCCACCGGATCCCTGGAAGATTGTATCATGCTTAAAAGCGCAGGCTTGTTGATAACCCTGCGTTTTTTTATGTGCATGAGCCATTATGTTTGACTACCTTGCATTTTATAGTGATTATTGATCATCATAAATCAATATCATCTGACGTTTTAAAAAGAAAACACATGGTATCAACTTACCTTAAATGGTTTATTCCGGCCTTATATATAATGTTTATGCCTCTCCTGTTACCTGCATACGGACAAACGGCAAAACCAAAATATGAACCTCCCGAAACCCGCATACTCTTTATCTTTGATGCTTCACAAAGCATGCTGGGGAAATGGGAAAAGGAAAGCAAAATAGCCATTGCCCGGAAAGTGCTGATTCATATTATTGACAGTCTCGAGGGACTTGATAATGTACAAATGGCCCTGAGGGTATATGGGCACCAGAGTCCGGTACCTCCGCAGGATTGCAGCGATACACGGCTTGAGGTCCCCTTTGCCAAAGGGAATGCTCCGAAGATCAGGCAGGAATTACGGTATATTAATCCCAAGGGGACTACACCCATAGCCTATTCACTGGAAAAAGGAGGCTCTGATTTTCCGCCGGATTGTGACAATTGCAGGAACATTATCATCCTGATCACAGATGGGATTGAAGCCTGTGACGGTGATGCCTGTGCCGTTTCATATGAACTACAACGCCGGGGCATTGTACTCAAACCTTTTGTAATAGGTATTGGCATTGATGAAGGATTTCGTCAGACATTTGACTGTATTGGCCATTTTTACAATGCCACACATGAAGAGAAATTCGGAGAGATCATGGAAGTAGTGATCTCGCAGGCATTGAATGCCACAACCGCCCAGGTTAACCTGCTGGACATAAATGGTAAACCCACTGAAACCAATGTTAACATGACTTTTTTCGACCAGTTCTCGGGAAAGATTATCTACAATTATGTTCATACAATGAATCACAGGGGATTGCCGGATACCCTCATACTTGATCATCTTATTACATACAGGCTCAGGGTGAACACACTCCCTCCCGTTATGGTTGAAAACATACAAATAACGCCCGGTAAACATACTGTTATTGCAGCAGATGCGCCACAGGGCTCTCTGGAGGTTATTGTAGCTGACCGGATACAGTATAAAGGGCTGGAATTCATCGTCAGGAAAGCCGGAGAGATGCAAACCCTTAACATGCAAAAAATGTATGAAGAGGAAAAATACCTTGTGGGAAAATATGATATTGAAATACCGGTTCTGCCCCGCATTAACCTGTATAATGTTGATATCAAACAAAGTCACACCACAACAATGGAAGTCCCGAGACCGGGCCTGATCACTTTTCTGAAGTCTTCTGCCGGATACGGGAGCATTTATCTGCGCAAAAGTTCAAAACAGGAAGAATGGGTATGTAACCTTAATACCCGTGTTAAAAACGAGACGATCCTCCTGCAGCCAGGCACTTACAGGGTAGTTTACAGAGCCCAGAATGCAAAACAAACCTTGTATACAGTAAATAAAACCTTTGAAGTCAGAGAAGGGGCTTCGGTGCCGGTGCAGTTGTATTAAAGAGTCTTGCAGTCTTGCAGTCTTGCAGTCTGGGAGTCTTGCGGTCATGGGGTCATGGGGTCATGGGGTATGGGAATCAGGGTACCAGGTGTTTAGGTGTTTAGGGATTTTGCTGAATAGTGAGAATATAAGTCAATTGTATAGAATTACTAAAACGCTAAACTGCTAAACCGCTAAACCGCTAAACCGTTAGAATATTTGTTTTTTCACTATTCACTTTTAACTATTCACTATTCACCGGCAACCGGTTAATTCTAATTCCTCACCACCAGCGCCTTGATCAGATCCCACATCATAAACGGGTTTTCTTTCAGCCGGCGCGTGCAGTAATTGAACCAGTCTTTCCCGAAAGGCACATAGACCCTCATGGTATAACCTTTCCTGACAACAGACTGACGAAGCTTAGGCGCAACGCCATAAAGCATCTGGAATTCGAATTTGTTTGCAGGAACCTTGTATTTTTCAATTAAACGATAGGCACCTTCAACAAGTTTTTTATCATGGGTGGCTATGGCCGCAAAAATATTTTGCTGAAACATAAACTCCAGATCCTTCAGAAAATGATCCCTGATCTCCTGCTTACCTTTATAGGCGATTTCTTTAGGTTCCACATAAATACCCTTACACAGCCTCAGGTTGCCCAGATCCTTTTGCTGATGTATTGAAGTCAGGCTTTTTATATCATCCAGGGTCCGACGCATATAAGCCTGAAAAACAAATCCGACACTATCGGGAAATTCCCTGTAAAGGCGGTTAAACAAATCAATTTCCATATCAGTGCATTGCGAGTCTTCCATATCGATCTGAACGAAATATTTACAGGCAACTGCTTTCGTTATTATCTCCCTGAGATTGTTATAGCATAATTCTTTGTCCAGTAATAAGCCGAACATAGTGGGTTTTATCGAAAAAGAGGTATCGAGTTCATAATAAGCAGCATCTGAAATTGTCTTAAGATACTCATCTTTATAATACTCAATTTTTTCCATCCTGGTGTTGAATTCTCCGAGCAGGTCAAGGCTTGCTCTAATGCCTTTCCGGTTCAGATCACGTGTTACTGTAAAAGCATCTTCACGGGTTTTCCCGGCTATGTAACGCTTCGAAAAAATCCAAACCAGCCCTTCGGGCATATACTGAAGAATTTCAACAATTAACCTGTTTAACATGAGATGTGATGTATATTCATTACAAAACCAGATAATAAACAAGTTGAAAATTACCTTCAAATAACACGCAAAAAAAGGATAATTGTCATGATTATTTCATCATGAAAGCTATACTGCATCTGGAATACATGATTTATATCAGGATTAAACACCCCGAAGGGGGGTAATCAGAGCGAGAATGAGAAAGAGAATGAAGAAGTTGAATTGCAATTGAGCATTGTATTGACCCTTCATTCTCATTCTGTTTCTCATTCTGAAGGGGTTTTATAAGCAAATGAAAATTTTACTCAGAAGAGTGTTTTTCAATAAAAGTTAACAGGTTCAGAATACAATCACCCTGGCCCTGTAAAGAATATCATCCCCTGAAATCACGATCTGATACATACCCCTTGAATAACCTCTGAGATCAACCGGGTAATGTATATGTTCCTGCCCTGTTATCTGCTGATTGAGCACTACCCGGCCATTCATGTTTATAATATTCATGACCAGATCCGCCGGATTTTCCATGGACACATCAATGTTAAACAAGCCATTGCCCGGATTGGGATATATCGCAACATGAAAACCGGCTTGTGCAATATCTTCAATTGCTGTTTCAGGATTGATGTATACGACCTTCCTGGTCTGACAGTCATTCTGGCCGGTGACAGTTACAGAATAAGTGCCGTTGGCGGTGACATTATAGGTCTGTGCTGTTGAACCTGTGCTCCATAAATATGATTTATGACCGCTTCCGGCGTCAAGCACCCGGGGCAGTGTTGTCATCAAAACACCGTTGACATCACCGAAATCAACAACGGGACTGGGCAGCACAACGGGCTGACTCGTAAGTGTATCATTTTCAGGCCTCATATCGGCACTCAAAAGAGTATAGAAATCGACATCAGGGCTCGATTCCGCATTGATCATTACAGGTCGCTGCAAGGTTACGGTGCGCGTTGTCTGATTCTGAAAGACGCGATCAAGGACAATCGTATCAACATGCATCTTTATGCCGTCAACATCATAACCCAGGTAGATATTTTCACCCACGCCGATATTGGTCGTACCCATGTTTTTTATAGTGACCTGAACATTTTCAACCAGCCCTGAACACACTTCGTTTCCGAACGTGGTTGAGGTTACACTCAGGTCATCGATGATAAGAAACAGGATCACAGAGTCGTTCCCGTAACATGCTGTACGGTTATCGGTTACTTTTACCCATTTCAGGCCGCTGGTTGTGGCAATATGTTCATAGTCTGTCGAATCGTTATGCCAGAGATAGCTGAAATACGGCTGATAACCGGCATCAATGGCATATTCCGTTGCCCGCACCTGGTAAGATTCACCCAGACCGAAATCAACAACCGGTTCTGGATAACGGAAAACAGTATCATAAAGGGTATCATTGGCAACCCTTATATCGGTTGCCGTTTCAGCCACCAGGGTGAAGAAATAGTCATCCGGACTGTTGAGGTTTTCTGAACCGGCAAATGTATAGTCAACACCTTCAGCCGGGATCAGTTCGTCGGAAAGCACAAAAGACCCGGTTTTCCAGCCGCCTGAATTCATATTGTACCGGACATCTATGGCTTCTCCCGAAGGCACTGTATCGGTGCCGGTATTAACCACCTTCATAGTTACGCTCTCAGCAGAACTAAAGGTGCAGGCTGACAACGGGCTGACCAGTTGCGGGCTTATATCTCTGATTTTTAGCCTTATATAAACTGTATCGAAATCAGAACAATTGTTAGCATCAAGCACCCAGACCCAGTAATGACCTGATTCGGTAATGGACCGTGTTTGTCCAGTACTGGTGTTATCCCACAGGTAATCGATATAACCAGAACCTGCATCCAGTGTATATGAAAGAGCCTCAACGGTCCTGTCAGAACCAAGGTCGGCTGTCGGATTTCCGAAAATCTCAACACTCCGGTTGATGGTATCGTTATAATATACTGTATCTCCGGCGTAATCAGCATAGAGTTTGAAGGGATAAATTCCTTTTGCAGCCAGGTTTACAGCACCTTTGTCAAAGCCATATTCAAGTGTTTGTTTTGAATACAGTGTATTGGCAAGCGTAAGTGTATCAATAACCGTTGTAGTGCCATTAAAGACAAATGCCGACTTTATTTTTTCACCGGCAGGTATACTGTCAGTCCCGTAGTTTTTTATACGCAGGGTGACATATTCATGGCTTGAAAGAAGACATGCATCAACAGGATAGATCAGGCTGTCAACACCGAGATCGTAAAAAAGCAGTTCGACATAGGTGGAGTCCTTTGCAGAACAACCGTTGCCGCGTGTGGCGGTTACCGTAACAGTATGTACGCCACCTTTGTCAACATCATAAGTGCTGGTGGTTTTGCCGTCGTGCCACAGATAGTCATAATCGGCATGGTAATATGGTCGCAGTATTACCGTATCAGGTTCCTTTGTCTGGATGGTGTCCAGCAATCCAATGTAAGGAGCAGGAAGAACATGAAATATAATTGAAGCCGTATCATTATTTGCTCCATAATAATAAGGGTCATCTTCTATAAGCGTGTATGCGGCTAATGAGTATGTTGTTGGAGCTGAAACATCTATTTTTTCGGCAAAGGTGTGGTTGATGGACTGCTCCGGTGCCAGCGACTGTGTTAATAAAAAGGTATCAACGGCAATTGGGGTGTTATTAAAACTGAATCCGACTATCACGGTATCATTTGCCTGCAATGTATTTATGCCGAAATTTTTTATGGTTACCGTTACCTGGTCGGGATTTAATCCTTCACAACGTGTGGCAAATGAGTCGATAGCTGAAACACCTATATCATAAGGTGCGGGCCCTATCTGAAAATCATCGAAAGCAAATCCGCGGTTACTTGTATCGGCATCTGATTGCCACAGCACACGGAATTTTACCCTTGGCCGGGAATGCAATGATACGGGGAGCATAGTCTTTACGGTTTGCCATCCTCCGCTGTTTCCCGACCATCCTATATCCTGAAGTGATGTAACATAATCTTCATACCATCCCCATGAATAGCCGGACGGATTTTTGGTCAGGACGTGCCAAGTAGCACCATCGTCAATTGTGTATTGAATATTGGCGCCGTCGTTACCTTCTTCTGATAACATCCAGTATTTGCTTTCAAGAACCAGCTGGTCAGAACTTACCAGGTTATAGCATGAGCTGATGATAAATGAACTGTCATTGCTGACATAATTGCCATAAGGCGAAAGGATCCAGGCATTCGGACTGCCCGGTACCTGGCCAATACTGGCATCGGGAATTTTACACTCCCATGTATTGTATATTCCGCCTGGAATCCAATAACCATTGCCGGTTTCAAAATCAACCAGCCGGGGCGGATCAATATTTTCCTGGATGTTGACAGTCAGATGAATGGTATCGTTCGTGCGATCCTGATCACCGGTTGCATCAGTACTGACCAAAAAATCATAAGCACCGGCAGCCGGAAAGTTAGCGGGCTGTGTAAAAGTAAAAATTATTGAATCATCAACAGGGATAGGTGTTGTAATGGTATCATATATCTTCGGGCCCTGGGAACCATTCAGCGAAAAGAAAATCGGGGTATTGGCCGGAGAAGGAATGGCAGCATAGTTTCTCACCACGACCTTTATCTCATCATCACCGGTTTTAATACAATCGTCACAGGGCAGTATTATATTGGTAATCCCCAGATCGTTGGTCAGATATTCACCGGTAACGGCAAAATTATCAATATTCCAGCCAACATAGGCGTTATTGTTATCAGAATAATTAATCGCAAAGCGAAATCTGACATTGGCCTGACGTTTTGCCAGATTATTGATTTCATTATACAGATACAGGTCATTCCAAAGGAATTCAGGCAACTGTCCGCTGACCTGTGACAGCCATACCTGTGTCCAGGTAGAACCACCGTCAATACTTATATCAATACTGGCATTATCCTGGGGTTCGATATAATTCCATTTCCACAGCGTAAGTTTTATCCTATCAAAGTATTTCAGGTTCATCACCGGTGTGGTGGCAAAATAGGCGCTGGCTGAATCGATATTCAGCGGGTAAGCGCCGTCATCGGTCAGGTCAGTTCCAAGCACTTTTTCTCCTGAATAGGCATAATCGGGGTCGTAACTTTTAATCACAAAAATACCCTGTGGTATATCACGTTCAAAATCACCTTCAAGAGTCCATCCTTTATCGGTTTCAAAATTATCGAAGAAAACCGATTCTTCAATGGTATTGATACCGGAAGGTGAGATGGCAGAGGCCGGATAAGCATTCCCGCTTATATACAGGCTGTTGGCTTCGAGTTCAAAATCAACGGCAGCTTTGGGTGTCGCCCCCGGTTTGATATCGGCAACAAGCCATAGACAATGCGTTCCGGTTTTCAAAGTGGTGTTGAGACCTGAAAATTTTATAATTCCGTTTGCAATATTTTGGGCTGTACCAATCTTTGTAGAGACACCCTTGTTTTCATTTCTGAATATTTCATTACGGGTATAGAACAATTCGAAACCGTTATTCTCAAAAACACTGTTATCGCTACCGACAGGTTTTATTTTAAGAGAATCGAGAACCAGGGTGCCATTGTTTCCGACCACCTCAATATCGACCCTGAACAGGGGGAGATCCACTACGCCTGAAGGTACCACAGAATGTGCAACATGCACAGCATTTACAGTATGCACATAACGGTTTATGATATCTTTTTCTTCAATTTTAACGGCATCAACACAAACACCATGACCACCGATTACGGTGCCTGAAAAGGCAATATAGAATTCATCTGTAAGGTATTTTGAGCCATAGTCATCGATATTGAAAGTGCGTTGCGGGAACCATTGTGTCGACGGTGTAGATGGTGTAATATATTCCATTATGGTATCCCAGGTGCCGGTTGAACCGGCCCTGAACAATAAGATCAGTTTATCGGTACCATCAGCTGACTGAGCCTGGGCATGATAAAAGGTTAGCTGTGGCTTAACCGCCGTGCTGAGTTTTATGGGCTGCGATACGAGATCTGCGGTATATGCTTCAAACCCGTTCCAGTAGAGAAAGGCGTTATAGCTGCCTTCTTTTGCGCCTGTAGGAAGGTTGTTGTTTCCTCCGCTACGATACTCCCATTTAAGCTGGGGAAGCGGAGGAACAGCCGGCTGGCTGACCCATTCGCGCGGAATGGTCTCAAAGCCGTCATCCAAATAATAAATTGTTGTATCCTGAGCGTGAGCAAATCCTGCCATCAGGCACAGGATCATCAGTGTTGGTAAGCGTTTCATAACGGGTTATTTTGCTGACAAAAAGAACTTTTTAAGTGTTTTTACGTATCATATGTTAATAAAGTTATAGATTAATTCCGGAACAAAATGGTTTAATGGTTAATTTTATCAGACCAATAATTCATCGGAATTAATCGTTTATATAAACCATCCCCATGAAAAAAAGAATTCTGCTTTTATCAGGGATTTTCCTATCATTAATCGTTAAAGCTCAGATTGACAACGAATTCTGGTTTGCCGCCCCGGATGTTTCATCAGTGCATGACTGTAATCCTTCACCGCCATATGGTGAAGGCAGGCCCATTAACCTGTATGTTACTGCCGAACAGGCCACCAATGTAACTATTGAAATGCCTGCTAATCCGGCATTTACGCCTATAGAATTATCGCTTGTTGCAGGCGAACATCAAATGGTGCCTTTGTCTCCTCCTTATTCCCCCGATGTATTTGAAAACTATTCACAGCCATGGCCTTTGCCTGTAGGTCAGACTATTCAGACAAAAGGTATCAGAATAACTTCTGACCAGGGTAATATAACAGTTTATTACGAACTCAATAACCGCTGCAACCGTGATATTTTTGCCCTCAAGGGAAAAAATGCCCTGGGCAGGGATTTTTATGTGTCAACACAAAATGCTTTACCAAACGGCACATACGGCAATACGGCCTACAGCGGATTTGTCATTGTCGCCACTGAGGATAACACCACTGTAACCATAAACCGCAACGGGGTTTGGACCAATTTCACCACGCCTCCTCCTGAAGTTATTACCATAACATTAAACCGGGGAGAAACATTTGCTTTTGTTGCCAACAGCACCGCTCCCGGTAATCATATTAACGGCGTACATGTAACATCCGACAGGGATATTGCCATCACATGGTACGACGACTCTATACGAAAAAGAAACAAGGCAACCAGTTACAGCTATGATATCTGCGGTGATCAATTAATCCCGACAAGTCTTATCGGAACAGACTACATCGTCATGAAAGGTGATATCTTTGTCGGTGACGATGGCGGGGAAAAGTTTTTTGTGACGGCCATCTATGATAATACCCAGATATTTGTCAACGGAGCCCCAAAAGCCAATATCAACGCAGGAGAGATTTATTATCAGGACGTGGGGGTTGCAACGACACGGATAATATCTTCACACCCTGTTTATGTAAACCATATCAGCGGAACAGGCGGCGGTGGCGAAGTGGGAGGTGCCACATTGCCAACTATTGAGGGATGCACAGGTTCGCATACGGTAACATTCACGCGTAACAACTACAGCGGCGACCTTTTACAGATAAACCTGATGCTCAGAAATGTAACAGACCCTGCGAGCCCGTTGAAAAACAAAAGTGTCGAAAACTGCCAGTTGATCATAGGAGCGAATACCTATGACATACCAAAAACATACTTTGATTTCATTCCCGACAGTTCATGGGCTGTATTGAGATGGTCAGATCCTGTGGTCGCCAATTTCTTCACCTCCCGTATTGGTGCAGGCACAACGGCAACCATCTATAATCCTGTTGCCTTGTTTCACCTTGGCATTCAGAACGGTGCTGCCGCGACAGGCGGAAAATACGGGTACTTCTCCGATTACAGCTCTTACAGGGGCAATGCAGGTATTGGCGGACCAAAAGCTCCGGCAAAGAAAACATATTGCAGTCTCGATCCGATTATGTTTGCCGTCGAAGGCGGATTAGCCTATAAATGGGAAGCGGCTGACTTCCCCGACGACACTGTTTACCTGAGCAGCACAACATCGAATGAAGTCTTTTTCTACCCGCCGGCCCCTACCACTCCGACACACCCCTATAAATTCAAGGTGACCATTCAAAGAGATTGTTTTCCTGATACTGTTATATTCATATCCCCCAGGGTTTATGTGGCACCGGTGGCCAATTTCAGCATATCCAACCCTGTTGCCTGTTCACCATACAATCCGCTATTTACAAACCAGACTGATTTTGCCCTGGCCGACAATATGCTGTGGGATTTCGATTATGAGCATAAAAATACGGATACCGTAAACCAGGCCCTTCTCCCTAATCCTTTTCATCATCTTTTTCCGGAGAACCTTACGGATACGCCGCAATACTACAGGGTCAAACTCTTTGCCTGGGCACCATTTGGTGAATGTCCCAGTGAAAGAGAGAAAACCGTCACGGTATTACCAAACGTCAAAGCGGGTTTCATCGCCGACACCAATATCGGATGCAACCCCCTCACCGTAACCTTTACGGATACCACCATCGGTTACCTTGACACACTCAATTCATATTGGGATTTTGACACATATCTTCAAACCTACACATCAAATCCGACACATACCTTTATTAACGGAAGCGATAAAAATTATACACATAATGTAAGGCTTATTGCCTATTCACTGGAAGGCTGCACCGACACAGCCTATTATCCGGTAACCGTCCATCCCTTTGTAAAAGCAAATTTCGGGGTTGACAACCTTATCGGATGTTCTCCTTTTACCTCTCAGATAAATCCAGGCGGTTCAACAGGTGTAAGCACCTATCACTGGTCGGTCTATGATGAAAACAGATCGTATTACGACAGTTCATTTGTGAAAAATAACCAATTGATCTTTCCTTTTGACCACAACGACGCCACACAACCCAATCCAGATACATTGTATATCAGTATGATAGGGTACAATGCTTACAATTGCCCCGATACGGCCATACCAAAACGATTGGTTATCTATCCTGAAGTGCATGCAGGTTTTCTGAAGTCAGAAACCGCTGTATGCGACTCAACAGATGTTGA
>JAFGTR010000012.1 GCA_016934055.1 Bacteroidales bacterium
CATGCCAGACAAATGCTGGTATGGCAGAAATCAGTGAGGGTACATGAACCGGATAAATAACATGGCCTTAACCGGAAATGGCACCATTTAAAAGTAATTTACGGAAATGGTAATCCTTTACAGTCACCCTTTTGAAGAGTGAGAAATGAGAAAATCAGAGTGCTTTAGTTTTCCATACAGCTTGTATAAAACAAAAAATCAGAATGTTAGTGATCTCAAAACCCTGATCTCACTCTCACTCTGATTTTAGTAGCGGGGGCAGGACTTGAACCTACGACCTTTGGGTTATGAGCCCAACGAGCTACCAACTGCTCCACCCCGCAATATATTATTTGTAAAACTTACTGTAAAACAAGTGTGCAAAGATAATGCAAGTTATTGAAATAGCAAATAATTTTGTAATATATCATGGTCTGACAAAACCAGGTTTCAGACTTGCATAATATATGCCGGAAGAACTGACAAAGTTCAATTGGTTTTACCGGCAATACAAAAGATTGATAATGTTCTGTCAGTCCACATGTAAGTATTTATTACTTTTAGGCCTGGTTAGTTCAGAAAACCAATTATCATGAGAACACTATACTCATTGTTAATAATTGCCTGCCTTTTTTCGCTGGTAGTACAAAGCTGCGTTTCTTCCAAAAAAGACAAAACTGGGAGCAGCTTTTTAAATCCCGTTTTTGCAGGAGACTACCCCGATCCAAGTATATTACGAGATGGCGATGATTATTATGTCGTGCACTCCTCATTTGAATATTACCCCGGATTGACCATCTGGCATTCAAAAGATTTGATTAACTGGGAACCTGTAACAAATGCTTTGCATAAATATGTAGGATCAGTCTGGGCTCCGGATTTAGTAAAACATGAAAAGAAATATTACATCTATTTCCCTGCAAATAATACTAATTATGTGGTCACGGCAGATCACATTGAAGGGCCATGGAGCAATCCGACAGATCTGAAAGTAGGGAATATAGATCCGGGACATGTTGCGGATGATGAAGGCAACCGGTACCTTTATTTCAGCAGCGGAGGATATGTGCCTTTATCGGCTGACGGACTTTCCCTGACAGGTGAAATACATCATGTGTATGATGGCTGGGAAATTCCGCGTGACTGGTCCATTGAATGCTTCTGCATGGAAGGGCCCAAACTTGTTAAACACGGTATTTATTATTACCTGACCGTTGCAGAAGGAGGTACTGCCGGTCCGGCTACCGGACATATGGTGATATCGGCCCGCTCGAAAACACCTCTTGGCCCATGGGAGAATTCTCCGTATAATCCTGTTCTGAGAACACAGGACAATACTGAAAAATGGTGGTCGGTAGGTCATGGAACAATCTTCGAAGATGCCGCCGGAGCGTGGTGGATTATTTTTCACGGGTATGAGAACGGACATTACAATATGGGGAGACAAACCCTGCTCCTGCCCATTGAATGGACCGAAGAGGGCTGGTACAGGATCCCGCAAGGAATCTCTCCTGACAAGCCTGTGAAAAGGCCGGCAGGAGAAAATACCAACAACAAATTTTCACTGAGCGACGATTTTGCCGGTTCTCTATTAAAACCCTACTGGAAATTCTTTGGAGAATATGATACTTCCAGATTCCGGATGACGGGAAAAGCTCTGGAAATAAATGCCAAAGGAAATTCGGTGGCAGAAAGTTCCCCTTTATTGTGCATTCCTTCCGATCATTCGTATATAGCCCAGGTTGAAATGGAAATTGAAGGCAATGCTGTTGGGGGTCTGGTTTTGTATTATAGCCATAAAGCCTGTTCAGGCATTTTGGCGGATAGCACCAACGTACTGGCAAATCTCAGGGGTTGGCAGTTCCCTGCAGAAAAAAATGTGCTAAGGCGGCATGTTTTTTTAAGGCTCAAAAATGAAAATCACAAGGTAGATATGTACTACAGCCTTGATGGTGAAAAATGGATTAAAATTGAGAATTCTGCCCGGGTAGAAGCCTTCCACCATAATGTTTTGAGCGATTTCCTGAGTCTGCGCATTGGCCTGTGTTCAATAGGCGATGGAGCTGTCAGATTTAAGAACTTCAAATACGAATCCCTAAATTACTACAACAAATGATCAGATATTACCTGGTAATGATCCTTTGTGTTGCCCTTGGCTGCAATTCAATGGACATAAAAAAACAAAGCGCTATCGTTAGAAAACAACTTTTCGACGATAACTGGAAATTCAACCTGGGAGATATCCCTGCGGCAAGTACTATGGATTTTGATGATAAGAATTGGCCTGCTGTTGAGTTACCGCACGACTGGAGTATTGAAGGAGAAATAGACCCGAACAATGCTGCCGGGAATGATGGAGGATATTTCCCGACGGGCATCGGATGGTACAGAAAAACTTTTCATGTTCCCCCGGAATGGCAGGGCAGGCTTATTTCAATTTATTTTGAAGGGGTCTATATGAATTCCGAGGTTTTTATTAACGGCACATCACTTGGTGTACATCCCTATGGGTATACCTCTTTTTACTATGATCTGACGCCTCATCTGAAATTCAACCGGGAAAACACCCTGGCTGTCAGGGTAAATAATTCCGAACAAAAAAATTGCCGGTGGTATAGTGGTTCGGGCATATACAGGCACGTCTGGCTCATGGTTACAAACACGGTTCATACAGGTCAATGGGGAATAGGCATCAATACAACAAAAGTAAGTCATGAAGAGGCAACTGTACAGGTTAAAACGCTGGTGAAAAATGAAAGTGGCAAACCACAACATATAGGAGTATTGACACAAATTAAAGATAAGAAAACACACAAAATCGGTGAAAACAAAGTTACGCTTGAGCTTGACACAGATGATCAGCAGGAAGTAATACACACCCTTATCGTTAAGGATCCCGTATTATGGTCTCCTGAAACCCCTTACCTTTATCATGCCGAAATTGAGCTTATACAGGAAGGTCAAACCATTGACAGGACAGATGTAACTTTCGGAATCCGTTCGCTGGAATTCAGTACCGATCATGGATTTCAGTTAAACGGGAAAGAACTCATTCTGAACGGAGGTTGTGTGCATCATGATAATGGCTGCCTCGGAGCAAAAGCCTATGACCGGGCTGAGGAAAGAAAGATTGAATTACTCAAATCAGCCGGATTCAATGCCGTTCGTACATCGCATAACCCACCTTCAGAAGCTTTCCTTGATGCCTGCGACAAACTGGGCCTGCTGGTAATTGATGAAGCCTTTGACGGCTGGAAGACCAGCAAGACACCCTATGATTATGCGCGTTTTTTTGAAGAATGGTCGATACGGGATATTGAGTCAATGGTGCTGCGGGATAGAAATCATCCTTCCGTCATTATCTGGAGTATAGGAAATGAAATCATTGAAAGAACAGATCCCGAAGCTGTTAAAACCGCACGTATCCTTGCTGATGCTGTACGCCGCATTGACCCCACACGCCCTGTGACATCTGCCATGACCACCTGGGATCAGGGGTGGGAAGTATTTGACCCGCTTTTTGCGGTTCATGATATCGGCGGATATAATTACCAGTTATTCCGTGCACCGGATGACCATAAACGGGTGCCTTCAAGGATAATAGTCAACACAGAATCCTATCCGGGAAATGCTTTCAACATTTGGAAACTGGTACAGGAGAATTCTTATATCATTGGCGACTTTGTATGGACTGCCCTGGATTATTTGGGAGAATCAGGTATTGGTGCTTATTACTATCCCGGTGAGCAGGGGGGTGAACACTGGCAGGCTGATCGCTATCCTTGGTACGGAGCATACTGCGGCGATATAGACCTGACAGGCTGGAGAAAACCAATATCCCATTGTCGCAATCTCCTATACAATGATACCGAAAAACTCTACATGGCCGTTCGCGAACCAAACCCCGATACCGGCGAGATCAGGCTCACGGCCTGGGCAGTATGGCCTACCTGGGAAAGCTGGACCTGGCCAGGGCATGAAGGTAAGGCTATTGAAGTTGAAGTGGTTTCAAAATATCCCAAGGTCCGGCTGTACCTTAACGAAAAACTCATCGGAGACCGATCCACCACAAAAGAAACAGGATACAGAGCCTTGTTTACAATACCTTATACCCCCGGAATTATTAAAGCCGAAGGCCTGCAAGAGGATAATGTAATGGAAAAGACTGTATTACAAACTGCAGGCGATCCTGCTGAAATTAAATTAATTCCTGACCGGGAAAAAATTACAGCAAATGGACAGGATCTTTCATTTATAACCGTTGAGATTACAGACAAGGATGGAAACCTGCAGCCTAATGCTGATAATATACTAACTTTCAGCATAGAAGGCCCCGGAGAAATAATTGGTGTAGATAATGCAAACCTGAAAGACTTTGAATCGTATGTCGGCAAAACAAGAAGTGCCTGGCATGGAAGGGCAATGGTTGTATTAAAAAGCAAACATGAAGCAGGTGATATCAACCTTAAGGTCAGGTCCGAAGATATTCCGGAGGCAGATTTGGTTATCAGGAGTGTTGCAGATGAATGATGAACTATGGCCGCCGTTTACCAGTAGCCTTTTTGTTGACTGCAATATATAGGTGTGGACGTATATTATTATTCTGAAGCATTTTATAAATCCCATACAGGCTTTACCCATCATATTGAAAGCGGGATAATAATCCATAATAATCCCGGCCACAAAGGATGCACCAGATAATACTTGGCCAGAAATTGATTTGTTCAGTTCACCTCATCCCGCTAATCCCCCAATCCCGAAAATCCGGATTCAGACAACTTCCCGTTTTAAAATAATAGTTATTTTAGCCTTAAACATAAACCTGCTCCATGAAAAATTCTGCATTAACTTTAATTTTGGTTCTTTTGATGATCGCCTGCAAAAACGAAATACCGCAAAAGGAAAAACCGGTTTTCACTCCCCCGGTCAGTTATGAAACGGCCTCGTTATGGGCTGACACCATCGTCAACCTCATGACCCTGGATGAAAAGATCAGCCTGATCGGCGGCAACCGGATCTTCTTCACCAACGCAATTCCCCGTTTGGGCATCCCCGCTGTGATGATGACCGATGCAACCCAGGGCATCCATCTGCGCGATCACTTCCATGAAATCGTATACGAACCGGTTTTGCCGAAATCCACTGCCTTTCCGTCCCCCATCCTGCTGGCCTCAACATGGAACCGTTCACTGGCAGAGCAGTATGCACACTCAATTGGTGAAGAATGTAAAGCCGCCGGCATTGCCGTATTACTCGGACCCGGCATGAACATATACCGCATCTCGCAATGTGGCCGTAATTTTGAATATTTCGGCGAAGATCCTTACCTGGCGGCATCGATGATTGAAAATTATGTCACCGGACTGCAAAGCACAGGAACCATCGCCACCCTGAAGCATTTTGTTGCCAACAACACTGATTTCTTCCGGCGGAAAAGCAATTCTGTGGTGGATGAACGATCCCTGCACGAAATCTACACCAGGGCTTTCAAGGCCGGTATCGATGCCGGTGCCATGGCCGTGATGACATCCTACAACCCGCTCAACGGTGAATGGTGCGGCCAGAGCCGGTATGTCATCGACACCTTGCTGCGCCAGCAGCTGGGTTTTAAATGGCTGGTGATGACCGACTGGTGGTCAGTTTATGATGGGGAACAGGTCATTGAATCGGGACAGGATCTCGAAATGCCATACCGCCTTGCCACGGAAAACATAAAACCTTTACTTGACAGCCATAAGATCACAGTTGAACATATCAACCGGATGGTGAAAAGCATCCTGACTACCCTTTATGCTATGAAATCATTCGACCGGAAACCCGATATTTCCCTGCTTTCAACTTTTCCGCAACACGAAGAGGTTGCGCTGCAGACTGCCCGTGAAGGTGTTGTATTGCTGCGAAATGAAAATCAGCTTCTGCCTTTAAATGATAATGTTAAAAACATCCTGCTTACAGGTCAATTTGTTGATGAAATTGCCCGTGGCGGTGGTTCCGGAACCGTTGAGGGCTACAATCCTGTTACACTGCGTAGTGCATTGCAGGACGAATTCGGGGAAAAGCTCACTGTCAGCAAAAAAGCAAAGGCAGAACAAATCCGTTCGGCTGATGCGGTTATCCTCAGCATAGGCACACTGGACAGCGAGGGATGGGATCGCCCCTTTGACCTGCCCGACACAACTGAAAACATGATAATGCATGTTGCAAACCTTAATCCTCATACAGTTGTTGTTGTAAATTCAGGCAGTGGCATCAACATGTCAGCTTGGCATGATAAGGTGGAGGCCATCTTGTATGCCTGGTACGGCGGACAGAATGGTGCCAAAGCCGTGGCAGAGATAATCTCGGGAAAGGTCAACCCGTCAGGAAAACTCCCTGTCACCATTGAAAAAGATTTCAAAGACTCCCCGGGTTACGGATATATACCTGCCGGTGAGACATTGTACAACGACTGGAATGAAGAGGCTGAGAAACTTCATCCGGTATTCGATGTACCATACAATGAGGGCGTCTTCGTCGGATACCGGTGGTACGAAAAGAAGGCCATCGTGCCTCTGTATCCGTTTGGTTTTGGGTTATCTTATACCTCTTTCAGCTACAGTAACCTGAAGGTTTCTTCAAGATCATTCCGGGCAGATGAGGTCTTAACAGTTGTTCTTACTGTAACAAATACAGGCAAAACAACAGGTTCAGAAACAGTACAACTATATGTTGCTGATCAGGACTCAAAATATCCCCGGCCAGCAAAAGAACTTAAAGGATTCGAAAAGTTCAGCCTCAATCCCGGGGAATCGAAAAAGGTCGTGATAAAACTTGATAAAAAGGATTTCTCTTACTGGAGCCCTGAAAAGAAAGACTGGGTTGCCGAACCGGGGAAGTTTACCATCCTGGTCGGCTCTTCATCAACCGATATCAGGTTGAAAAAAGAAGTTGAACTATCTTTGTGAATTCTATTTGCCTCTTCGTTTTTGTTTTATAATATCCGGAAATGATTTAAACGAATTATCAAAAATAAAACAACCACAAAACTTTATTTATGAAATATAATATCGGAGACATAGTACAGTTGAAATCCGGAGGACCGCAAATGACGGTGCAACGCATTGTCGGTTCTGACAAATCGAACCTCATCGTCAAAGCCGCTGATGAATTCATGAAAACACAGGGATTTAAAGAAGGTGACATTGTTTGCCAGTGGTTCAACGGTAATAAGCTTGAATCAGGAACATTTAAGGCAGAAGGGCTGACAAAAGTCAAATAACCAAAAAAGAATGAAGGTATTTACTGGCATTGATGTCGGAGGAACCAATATTAATATCGGACTGGTTTCTGAAACAGAGCAGATCATAGCTGAAACTACAATCAAAACAGAAGTCGTAAAAGGACCTGAAAACGCTCTCGACCGTATTGCCTCTGCATTGCAGAAATTATTTTCCGATGGTCCGGATGAGCTGAATAACAAGGGTGTCGGCATCGGCCTGCCCGGCCTGCTCGATATCGAAAAAGGCTGCATCATTGAATCCTCCAACCTGCCGGGATGGCAAAATTACCCGATTGCCCACGCGCTCAGCAAACGGATTAACAAACCTGTTTTTATTGAAAATGATGCCAATCTTGCTGCTTTGGGCGAATATTGGCTGGGAGCCGGCCGTGAGGCTCAGGATCTTTTTATGATCACACTGGGCTCGGGCATAGGAGGCGCATTACTGACGGGCGGAAAAATCTTCCGTCTTCATCCGTCCGCCGGTGAATTCGGGCATATGATAATCGAAAAAACAGGAGAAACATGTACATGCGGCAGAAAGGGATGCCTGGAAACCTATGTCAGCAAACACGGATTTCAACGGCTGACAGAAAAAATGATGCCCGCATATCCTTCAAATGCATTGCGGAATTTTGAAATGCACAACATTACCCCGCAAATACTGGCAATGACTGCTTCCAAGGGAGATCAGCTGGCTATCCGTATTTTCCTTGAGGCCGGTGAAGCACTGGGTATTGCCATCAGCAATGTGATTAACCTTACCGGTGTTACCCATATCATCGTCGGAGGAGGTATCGCCAACGCATGGGATCTGATGCGTGAAGCCGTGATGCTGTCGCTGGAAAAAAATGTCTTTCAATCCATTTTTTCTGATGTCATTGTAAAAAGGGCAGTCCTGGGAGAAAAAGCAGGATTTGTAGGTGCTGCCCGCCTGGTCTTCACCTCACTTCCTGTATGACCACTTATCATCTTGCCTAATGAATAAAAAAGAAAACAAAGCCAACCGTCTCGTATCCCTCGATGCCCTGCGGGGTTTTGACATGTTCTGGATCGCAGGAGGGGAAGGATTAATTATTGCACTCGCAGCACTCACAGGGTGGCCCTTTTTTACATGGGCAGCATCCCAAATGGAGCATGTTCCCTGGGAGGGCTTTACATTTTATGATATGATATTTCCTCTTTTTCTTTTCATTGCCGGCGTATCTATGCCCTTCTCCATCCTAAAAAGAAAACGACACGGAGAAAGCATGAAAAACATTTACCTGCACCTGTTGAAAAGACTATTCCTTCTGCTGTTGTTGGGCTGGATTTATAACGGCCTGCTCCGCTTTGATTTCGAAAATCAGCGATGGGCAAGTGTTCTGGGTCGTATCGGGCTGGCCTGGTTTTTTGCGGCCATTATCGTTCTGAACTCTTCCGTCCGCTTACAAATCATCTGGTTTGCCGGTATCCTGCTTTCATACTGGGCTATAATGAAACTTATACCGGTGCCGGGATTTGGAGCAGGCATTCTGACGCCGGAGGGTAATTTATGCGCATACATAGACCAGCAATTACTCCCCGGTTCCTTCTGCTGTTATACTTATGGTGACAACGAAGGCATTCTTTCAACTCTTCCTGCTATTTCAACAGCCTTGCTGGGAACCCTTACAGGTCATTTCCTGATCTCAGAATACAGGGGCCTTAACGGACTGAAAAAAGGACTGATCATGCTGGGCACAGGACTGGTTCTTCTTGCTGCAGGGAAAGCCTGGGGACTGGTATTCCCCATCATTAAAAACATCTGGACGAGTTCTTATGTCCTTTACGCCGGAGGGTGGAGCCTGATACTGCTGGCCGTATTTTACCTGGTCATCGACGTCTGGAAGATCCGCCGCTGGTCTTTCCCTTTTGTTGTAATCGGACTGAATTCCATAACAATTTATATGCTTTCAGCCGGCATTATTAACTTTCAGACCATGAATGAATTCTTTTTCCCGGGCATTATTAAGCTGTTTGCTGAACCCGCTCAACCCGTTATTACCGCATCAGGCATAATCCTTTGTGAATGGGCATTGCTTTACCTTTTATACCGTAAAAAAATCTTCCTTAAAGTCTAAAATAATATCCTTTGAAACAGTTAATAAGTCCCCCCTTGTGGGCATTTAGGCGGGCTATTTCCTTACATACTGTCTGGCATAATATTTTGCCGTCAGCTTTTCCCCGGTTGCTTTCTCTATCATCTCATTCCAGCAATACCGCGACCCGGGTTCAAATACTTTTTCCTTCAGGTATTCTCCTATTTCAGGATGACCTGTAAAACAAGGATCTTTTTCGCCGAGAATATTATTGGCCATATAAGCATCTAACTGTGCCGCAAGCAGATCACCCAGAAGGTAATTGTGATAATAGCAGGGAACAGTGGCAACATGTATCTTTGAAGCCCAGTCGGGTTTATCCCTGTCAACAGGCCGTTTAAGCAACTGGTATGACTCAACCAGATCCCACCATAATGTGTTAAGATCCTGATCCGGATTTTCATACATGCTCTTTTCAAACCGAAACATCACCTGGCACCAACGGCTGAAAACCAGCTTTTCAAGCCGGGCATATGATTTGACATCACTCGCAATCACCTGGGTCTCTTCAGAGGTTAATCCCAGGTTGCGTTTCATCCATTTGGCATTTGATGCAAGGTTACCGAAGAAATTGGCAATGGCCTCAGTTGTGAAGATATGCGCAGGTTCACGCAGGGCAAAAGGCAAAGTACGGTCAATGTATTTATCATATACGGCATGACCCAATTCATGCAACATGGTATTCATCCATTGTTGATTATTGCGGATATTGGCCACTACCCTTACATCACCTGCCCGGTCAATGGAAGTGCAATAGGCATGCTGATACTTGCCCGGTTTTTCAAATAAATCACTTCTGTCAAGAATATCCTGAACTTCAAGGCCCAGTCCTTCATAATAACTCTTGACCACCATAAGAATATCCTTATCAGCATAATATTTATCAAGGTCCGATTCATAAATTTTCGGAGCTTCCTGGAAAAACCGGTTCTGATAATGCCAGGGCATGAGGTTGTCAGGATTGATCTTCAGCTGTTGCGATAAAGCAAGATCGATTAAACCTTTCAAATCAGCAAATGCGTCATTTGTCAGGTAGTCAAGTTCATCAAAAAGCTTCAGGATTTCTGCAGGATCCTGATCTGATATCTTAAGAGCCATTTCATGATAATTGCTGTAATCCAGGTCACGGGCTATCTCATTGCGAAGCTTAACAAGGTTTTTAACATCGTCTGCCACAACTACGCCTATTTCCTTGCTGACGGCCCAGACTTTTTCAAGTTCATCCGAATTCCGGGAATTCACCAGGATACTGTCGATCTCGTTATCTGACAAAGACCTTCCGTTAACTTCAGCCCTGAAAGTGGACAATTTTTTTTCCACCGCCACCTGGGCATCAATCAGGCTTTTCAGCTTCAGGGTATCGATCTGATACCTGATCATGGTGTTATACATAACATCAAGCTCTCTTCTGATCAATGAATCCTTTATTGTTGTATCTCCCCTGAATTTCCTGACCGTCTCAAACTTATCTTTATCAGACAATAACGTTGAATACGCCAGCTCATATTCCGACACTTTGTTATAATCTTCATCTTTACCGGATATGGAAGCCCGGAAATAAGCCTTGTTCCAATCGGTGAAAGCCGGAATAATCTCTTTCTCAAATGAGCGAAGGAATGTTTCGGCTTCCTTTTCCTTTCTTTTTGCAGAATCACTACATGCTGTCATAATGGATATCACAAGTAATAAATAAATGAATACATCAGTTGTTTTCATACAGACTTTTATTTCATTTGATATTTGCGAATATACATAATCTTATAACACGAGACACCCTGGCAGGGTACCCCCACCCTGCCAGGGTGTCATTTAAAAAAAGTGGCAAGATATTTGTTTTATATTTGCAGCTTATTTTAAAAATTATAAGGAAATGATACTTCCAGGTCAATTGATAATTTTTGGTGTTTTTATGCTGCTGAGCTGGATTATAGGAGCACAGCTGAAAGCCAGGTTTAAAAAGTATTCAAAGATTCCGGTCAATTATGGCGTAACCGGGAAAGATGTTGCGGAAAAAATGCTTGCTGACAACGATATTCATGATGTCAGGGTTGTTTCCGTTCAGGGAGAACTTACCGATCATTATAACCCGGCAAACAAAACGATCAATTTAAGTCAGGCTGTCTATTATGGCAACAGCATTTCAGCAGCCGCAGTGGCAGCCCATGAAACCGGCCATGCTGTGCAACACAACCAGGCCTATTCGTTTTTGCAGTTTCGCAGCGCACTTGTGCCCATACAAAATATCAGCAGTAAAATAATGAATATTATCTTTATTGCGATGTTTTTTGGCGCATTCGCCTTTCAAAGCCTCATCAGCTTTGAACTGGCCCTTCTTGTTATCATAGCATGTTATGGCGTTTTTACCCTCTTTGCTTTTGTTACGCTGCCCGTTGAGATCAATGCCAGTAAAAGAGCTCTTGCCTGGCTCAACACAAGCAATATCACAAACCGTCAGACCCACGATCAAGCCCGAGATGCCCTGAAATGGGCAGCTTACACTTATGTTGTCGCGGCCTTATCCTCACTGGCCATGTTGCTTTATTACCTGATGATATTCATGGGAAGAAGGGACTGATTTACTGATATCATCCGGACGCCTGTTTTAGAAGATACCCTTAAGGCTGATGCCCAATTGCAGCATCCTGGAAATTCTTTCTGCTGTTTGTTCAAGCAAATAACCGGCATCTCTGATAGATACCTCCAATGATACCGGTTTATCAACGATGGGCACAAAACATTGAATTCCCTTCTCATACAATACTTCGTATCCTCTTCCCAGAGTCCCCGCAACAGCAATCACAGGTTTATTATGTTTTTTGGCCAGGAAGGCCACACCAACCGGTGTTTTTCCGAATTGTGTCTGAAAGTCAATTCTGCCTTCTCCGGTTATAATCAGGTCAGCACTGCCAATATATTTTTCAAGATCAATATATTCACTGATCAGGTTAAAACCAGGCCGTATTTTCGCATTAAAAAAAGCCATCATGCCTCCACCCAGTCCGCCCGCAGCACCGCTGCCCGGAACATGTTCAATGTCCCTGCCCAAAGAGTCCTTGATCTTACGGGCAAATAACTGAAGATTCCGGTCCAATTGTTCTGCCATCGCGGTATCACCACCTTTCTGCAAACCATAAACCAGTGAAGCTCCGTTTTCGCCTGTTAACGGATTGTCTACATCACAGGCAACATCGATCCTGCATTTATGAATACGTTCATCCATGCCTTTCATATCAATACCTGCCAGTTGATCAAGTGAGCCCCCACCCTGGGGCAGTTCCCCTCCCTTTTTATCATAGAATTTTACGCCTAAGGCCATTACCGCTCCCATACCGCCATCATTGGTTGCACTACCGCCCATACCAACGATTATCCTTTTGCAGCCTTCATCCAATGCATACTTTATTAATTCTCCCGTACCGAATGAGGAAGTTATCAGAGGATTTCTTTCATAAGGCTTCAGCAATTCCAGTCCGGATGCAGAAGCCATCTCAATTAAAGCAGTTTCGCCATCGCCTGTTAATCCGAAAAAAGAATGAATGGTCCGCATAAGCGGATCATGTACCTCAACATTCACTATCCTTCCCTCTGTCGTATGCATCAGAGCAGCTACTGTTCCCTCTCCCCCATCGGCCAGCGGGATAATTTTTATGTCAGCCGAAGGCAAAATGCGTTGTATGCCCGAAGCAATATGCTCAGCCACCTGCCTTGCCGTAAGACATTCTTTGAAAGAGTCCGGACAGATAAGTATACGCATAGATAATAAGGAATCTTTATCTTTTAAAATTAAAACTTATTTCATTGCTTTATCATAAATGCAGCCCATATAATAATCTCATACAAGAAATGATATATTCATTTCTGACAATTGCAATATTATAAATCATCACCAATGGATGATATAAATCATTATGAATTATTATAACCTGTGAAAGCTTCCTCCGTAAACCCAAGCATAAAAACTAAAAATATGAAACGATTATTTATTCTGTTTTTGTTTGCATTTACAATCACTTTTGCAGGACATGCCCAGATCAGCAGCGCTCAGGCCATGTTCCTGTACAACTTTTCACGACTGATCAAATGGCCGGAATCAAACAGCCAGGGAGATTTTGTCTTTGGTGTATTTGGTAATAAAGATGTCTATAATAACCTGGTAACCCTCACAAAAGGGAAAATGGTCGGTACACAACCAATAGCTGTTAAGTATTTTAATGATACAAGAGAAATATCGGCCTGTCATGTTATTTTTGTGTCCAATACAAAGCTTTCTCAATTTCACGAAGTAGTGAGAAGGATGCAAAACAATTCAAGCCTTATCGTAACAGAAAAACAGGGGATGATAAGCTCCGGTTCAACAATTGACTTTGTTGTTGCCGATAACAAGCTGCATTATATGTTAAGTGAAGAAAATGCCAGAAAAAACAACCTTGTTGTCAGCAGGAATCTGCAGGATATGGCCATGACGAATTAGCAGCTTTATACTATCATATCTCATTTATCCGTCCGTCTGGTTATAGGGAATCTTTCAGGCGTACGGATTTTTATTTCCGGTACCCACATGCTTTACAACTGGTTTTAACCATACTGTCTGATAAGGATCAAATGTTATTTTATGCACCATGCCATTAAATGTTTGATTCCCTAATAAATCAACGAAAACAATGTTCGGGTCATTCAAAAACTGTATGAAAAAATCGGTCTTTCTTGCAGATATATTGGAAATGCAATGAATTGTTTCTCCGGTATCATTGTTAATGCGTGTAAGGGATACAAAATTATTATTACCGGTATATATTGCCTGCAGGCTGTCAGGATGAAAAGCGCTTTGTGTTTTTCTTATATCAATGATCCTTTTCAATTCCCTGAAAACAAATTGACTGATGGTTTCCTCTCCCAACAAAGATGCTATTTCTGAGTCGCTGTACTTTCTTCTGTTAATGGACCGCAGCTTCCCGGTTTTATTCATCCCTTCATAATCATTGGTTGCAGCCAGAAGGCTGTGCAGATAAAATGCAGGTATGCCCTTTAATCCGGCCATGATAACCTGACTGCACAAAAACCGTTTTACCTGCAGGTCATCAGCACCAGATGTAGTATCCTTCAGGGCATCAAAATATGTGATGTTGATTTCATACACACTCTCATGGCCATCCGGATTTCTTTTCAGACTTAAACAGCCTCCGGAATACTGCATACCCTCCAGCAACTTTTCAATCTCAGAATGAGGAAGCAAACCTTCCAGCGGCCTTATGCCTATACCATCATGAGAAGCTGTAAAATTCAGAAAAGTACAGTCTTTCCCCGGATCAGGAAGAGAGGCAAGCCATTTCAACAGATATTCAGCGTTACCTGAAAAAAGTGTATACAGCAAAAGGGGTGGAAGGCTGAACTGGTAAACCATATGAGCTTCATCACCGGCACCGAAATAGCCCAGGTTTTCACGGTTTGGGACATTGGTTTCTGTCAGCAGAAGAAAGCCGGGGTCAACGGCAGTTCCAACTGTGCGCAGGAGTTTTACCACTTCGTGTGTTTCAGGCAGATGCAGACATGATGTTCCAATTTGTTTCCACAGAAAGGCAATGGCATCAAGCCTGATAATCCTTGCGCCCTTTTGCAGGTAAAACAAAAACACCCTGATCATCTCTATCAGCACAGCCGGATTTCTGAAATTAAGGTCAACCTGGTCATGACTGAAAGTCGTCCAGACATAACGAACGCCGTCAACCGACTGAAATTCTGTCAATAAAGGCGAACTTCTGGGACGAACAACCGATGAAAGGTCTGTTTTCGGATCGGCCATTATAAAATAGTCTTTCCCCGGTACGGTATTATTCAGGTAATTTACAAACCACTGATGATGCTGTGAAACATGATTAATTACCAGATCGGTCATCAGGTCATAATTGACTGAAATATCCCTGATATCATGCCAGTCGCCGAGATCAGGATTAACATTCATGTAATCCATTACTGAAAATCCATCATCAGAAGAATACGGGAAAAAAGGAAGGATATGTACACAGGAAATGGTGTCATTGACATATTCTTTCAGAAATGCAGACAAAGCTTTCAGTGGTGACTTTTTGTCAGAAAGAACCGAATCGCCATAGACAATCAGGATGATATCCTGCTGTGACCATAATGAGTCCTGGCAGGTACCTGTCGGATGACAGTCATTAATAAGCTTATAAATTTCATTAACAATACTTTCTGAAAATCTTTCACCATAGATTTTCTGAAGATGTTTGGCGATTTTGTTTGCTGTTTTGTCAGATAGTATCATTCATTAACTTAAATGGCTAAAAGGGTTATAAAGATTATTAACCTGTAATTTTTTTTAACTCACCCCTGACTTCTCCAAGGAGGGGAATAAGACAACCCGCCACACTCAAACCATCAAACCTGCCTTGACGGCAGGCAGGCCTTCAAATCTTCATACTATTCAATTATCTCAGACTTTTGGTAAACATGTTTTTGATGAGCGGTTCGAGTTTCTCGGCAATGATCCTGTGTCCCAGCTTTGAATCAAGTATTTCAAGGTTATGCTTTACCATCCTGTTTCTCAGAACCGGATCATTGATAATGGCGTATGCTTTTTCGATCAAACCGGTGTTCAGCATAGCATCATCAATACAGGGAAGATCAAAACCATAAGGCTCGATATCAGACTTGTATACATCATACCGGTTAATGAATACAGGCATTCCTGCTGATATCATTTCAAGCAGATTATTTCCGAATCCTTCCACTTCGCTGAAATATGTGCCAACACTACTGTATGAAGCCATAACGGAAGGTATTTCATAAAAATTGTAATACTTTTTGTCCACAATGATATCCCGGTGAGATAATATCCGATTCTCACCAAATACCAGAAAAACATTTGACCGGGGATAAGCTTCCTTCTTTATCAGAAAATAATCTGTCAGGAATTCTTTATACTTGAACTGTTCGTCACCTGAATGTCCGCTGACCAGCAAAATAATACATTTTTCCCGTTGATCTTTTAAAAAACGTTTTTCAAGTTCAAAGGCAAAGTCAATGGCTATCTCAATTTTTTTCCTTGGGACAATACGTGTATGCTGTAATAAAAACACCGTATCATCCAGGGAGAATCCCGAAGAATTAATGATCTCAGTTATACCTGCATCTTTGAGAAAGCTTTCATTGTAATTGTCTATTGGCGGACTAATAATCTTTTTACTGTTCCAGTCATGATGCCGCCAGTCCCAGTTGATGCTGCAGGTGTTGGGGATCAAAACAGCCCGGTCGTTAAAAAATGTATCTTCAACATGATCATTGTACTTTTTAAACAACCGTCTGCCCAACTCCACCTGGGCCTTGTTAATAAAGACAATACCATCAACATATGTACCCGGAAGATACTTCAGGTATTTCCGGATGACCTGATTGGGATTGCTGAACTGCTCTCTTTCAAAATAGGAATCATGCCACCATACCAGAATTTTCGGCCACACAAGTCCTTCTTTACGGATCTCTTCAAAATAGTACCCCAGTCCCACAGCTGTGATAAAATTATAAGGATGCGAAATATTATGCGCAATAAGCAGGTCAATGGAATGCCGCCGAACGAAGTCGGTTATGATATTTTTCACCCGCAAGGCATTTTCGTGTATTATACTATCAAGCCAGTCCGGGGCCTGTTGTGAGAAAAACCTTATCACCGCTTTATGGGCCTCGTTCTTATGCCAGAAAACTTCATCCGTTTCAGCATTAAAACGGGGTGAAGAATGGGCGGCCAGGAAGAAAATATTACCCAGTTCCATGTTCATGTCATCAACCATAGAACGGACGGTCTGGTCGATTACTATTGAAACACCATCGTTCTTCCCGATAAGGGAATGCAGGATGCCGATGTTAAAGTGTGATATCTCCATTCAGTGTTTAAGATTTAACAGTTGACGCAGGTCAGTGATGATGTAATCAGGTCGTGTTTTTCGAACAGGCTCAATATCTTCCCTCAACCGGAGTGATTTGGTGTCGCCGGCAAACAAGGCTGTCCTGAATCCGGTGATGTGGCCTGTGTAAACATCCTTCTGCATATCGTTACCCACAAAAAGGACATCAGCAGGCTGCAATCCGTATTTTTTTTCAAGCACTGTGGCAAGAACCTGAAAAAGAAACAGGTCAGGTTTTGACCTTTTGTACTTGTATGAAAAAATGGTCAGGTCGGGATCGAAGAAGTCCACAAAATCGTCCTCTGCCAACCGGTCTGAAAGAAAATAATTCAACACCACAGGTGTATAGAACTGGGCATTTGAAACAATACCGAGGGGAATATTCCTGCTGTGCAAAGTCTTTATCACTTCCTTCATACCGGGCATGGGATACAGTGGATTGCTGAGTATTTCAAAAATAAAGGTCATACATTTAATGCATTTGTCTCCGTTAAGCTGAATACTGCCCCTGGCATGATTTCTCATGATGATGGTTTCCCAGATATGCTCAATGTCAATTTCAGGATAAGGCTTTTCAGCAGTGCGATGCTGAAGGTGAAAAACTTTGATCTCACGCACAAATTCTTCCAGCATGGTATTGAGGATTCTATCCTGTGAGCTGGCGTTGCCCATTACACTGATATCGGAGAATTTCATTGCTCTTCTGAGGTTTTCCGACGAAACAACCGACTCATCAACATCCCCGGAGTCTGAAATCAGCAAAGTGCCATAAACATCAAATATATAGGCCTTCAATGAATAGCTTTCGCGCAGGTCAGGACTTATACCGGCAGGAACCGGAACCAGCGGTTCAAGCCCTGCCAGAAAGTTTCTGATATATTCCATGTAATTCTTTTCCATAGTTCTCAGGCGAATATTTCTCGTGAATGACCAATTGATTATATGTGATAATTTCCTGTTTAACAGGCTCCAGAAATTTCTTCAGGAAATCATTCAGGGCATAAATTTCCTCTTTAATACCGGGTTCTATGATAACATCCTTTATTATCTGCTGTTGCTGCTGAGGGTTAAGATGACCAAAATCTTTTTTTTCTCCTTTGAAAGTTACACTAAATCGGTCATATAGCAATGAAAACCGCATTCCATTTCGTATCATATCAGTGGTACAATTCTCAAGGTTACGTCCGATAACCGGAGTACCTGCCAACCAGGGCTCCATAAATGCCATTCCGAAACCTTCTCTGATACTGGTGGTAATACAAAAATCAACTGCCGGCATCAGATCATAAATATCAATTTTATTACCGGCTTCGAATACAACAGGGATATTGTAAGTTCTGCAAAACTCTTTCCATCTTTTATATTCGGGTATCTCCAGAGGATTCTGCGGAGCTTGTGTTATGAGCCATGAAGCACGATCACGAAAAAGAACAGATAATAAAATAAATTCACCAATATTTTTCCGGTGTATAGCTCTTACAGGATAAAGGCATATTTTTAATGCATGGTTAATACCCAAGCTGCCTGTAATCATTTCTTTATGAAGCTGTTTATTGATATTCACAGAAAATGTGACCGGATTAGGCAGCAGGCTTATTCTGTTTTGATTAACGCCATATGTGCTTAACCTTTTATGCTCCTGCGAGGTAAGAACCAAATAATGATAATTACTCAACGGAGGATATAATACATCTGATAATTTTTCCCTGAAGAAATCCTGAATAACAGCATTAAGAAATGCATGATTTTGCGGCCTGTCTTCAGCAAAATCATGGCAATGATTGATGACAACGACACCCTGTTTTGCCAGTTGATAGACTGCAAGTGTCAGCAAGGGATTTTTCCCCAGGTTCAGGTTATGAACGTGCAGAATATCATGGTGACCGGCAACCTCATCAAGATATCTGACAATTTTCTGAAAACGATCCTGCATCATCTCCCCCGAAAGATCTGCCGGCAGATATTGAAGAAACTCAGAAACAAAAACCGGTGCGACGGCTTCGTTTACAGAAAAATATTGGGGTAACTCTCCGGTATGAATTGTCAATTCACAGTTGCCTAAAGAATACAGTGAATTCACCTGAGATTCGATAATCCTTGTTACGCCTCCGGGATGCAGGTGATGATGAATGATGGCAATGCGCATTGAAATTATTGTGTTCTATCACAGGTTCATCATGTAAAGGTAATGAATAGAATCAAGAATTAAGATGCAAGAATCAAGGGCCGGCAAACAAAATTCAAGATGGAAGATCAAAGATCAAAGACAAAAGAAAGGAAGAAGTGATGTGTGACCAGTGACCAGTTGTTTGGGTTTTGGGTGCCATAACTTCTAAAATCGAAAACCTTAAATTGTACATCGTAAATCAAAATAAAACCCCGGCGATCATTCTCCGGGGTTTTTTCGTTTCCTGATTTCCACGGAACGCTACATGAATTGCATTTTGCGCCTAATTACTGAACCCTGAAAAATACCAACAAATACGAATGCTGTCTTAAAACGTACCCTGACATTCATCTGATGAAATTCCCGAGAAAAAGGTTGCGTGGAAAAACAAATTTTAACCGTCAGAACAGCATCAGCTTATCTGTATATAAAGTGTCATTCAGTATAATGCTGACCAGATATATGCCGGAGGCCAGAGCGCCTCTGGATAATAACACCTCACTTTGTGTAACCTGCTGACAAAACCTGCTAACCTCATGACCTAACATATCATAAAGTTTAAACTGTTCAACCTGACCTTCATTAAATTGTATGGATATGTATTGAGAAGCATAGGATATGGTTAACGCCGGAGATACATAACTTCTGATGGCTGTCTCAACGGGCCTGGCTTCATAACCACAGGCATTAAAAGCCTTCTGCACCTCCTGGCGGATGCTATCCAGTAAGTGATAAAAGACTTCTCCGGGACATTCAGTAGCACATCCGTCACGATGTCCGGCAATGACCGGTAATGCTGAATTCAATACATGTGTATAAATTCCCAGGGGATCGAGACTGTCTTTTCCCAGTTTCCAGTTCATAAGCGAGATTAACGAAGCCAGGGCTGCCTGACTTGGTGATACTTCAATATAGGTGCCCATAACGCAAATACCCATCGTCCCCGAATTGGCTGCACAAAAATGAGCTCCTTTTACATTATCCTGTTCCAGATTACCCGGATCACGTCCTTTGAATATTGTGCCATCAGGAGCCAGCAGATAATTGTATCCGATATCCGACCAGCCCCTGATCTCGGTATGATAGATATAAATATTCCGGACGATGCCGGTATAATTTGTATCGATATTGGATCCTGCCGAATGATGGACGATGATATTGTGCACATCGGTGTAAACACGTTCATAGGAAGGATCAGAAAGCCCTTCCCTCCATTCCGACTGTTCAATCATGCCGGGCTCTGAACAGCCGGCATCTTTTTTTTTGGAAGGTTTCACCGTTGCACCTTCATCTGTTTTTTGAGCATTGATATAATAAAACTGTATATCCCCCTTTATTTGTCCCGGACAGAAAAGGAATGACTGTATGGGAACGCTGAATGTCAACAAGTTGCTGAACTTTTTGTGATCTCCGGCAGGCCCTTCTTCTCCTTCCGTAAAATTAAGCGTGTCGTTTTTTACTACCAGGAATGAACCTGTAAAATCTTCACTTTCGTCAACTTTCAGCAAAATACCCGTTGTTGTATATCCAGTCTCAACCAGAAAAAGGGTGTCGGCAGTGCTTTTCGACAACCGCTGATGTTGACTGAAATCCTGAATCGTAAAATGCTGGCCGGATAATTCCGGCATTATTATCGCACATATTACACAAAACAAGTATAAAACTCTTAATCTCATATCCTTTCTTTTACATGAAATCTAACACCGTTTATTCCGATTAAACCCTTATCAAATACCGTGCAAAACTAAATAATTCTATCTGATTATTCTTTAGAATTTCCATGCAATCCCAAACTCAGTCCTTTTTACATCTCACTGAAATCATGTCATCCCTGGATAATGAATCAGTTGTAACGGCAGCTGAATTTTTCGCCAGTCCTTTCCCGGCGGCGTAAGTGACATCTACTTCCGTAGCCGACCAGAAATAAGCTTTGTTGGTAATATCACCTGATACCAGTCCACCTTCAATCATTCCGGCAGGCAAAGCCGTAAATCCCGAAGTGTTGGTGGCGTCATTGTTTGGTGAACCCCAGTGAACAGTGCCTGTTTCTTTCAATGCTGATCCGGCAATGTCTGCACCACCAAGATAACTGATCATTGCATCCCATTCAGCATCACCGGGGACATGCCAGCCACTGGGACAGACACCCTGAACGCCACTGGGGACAAGGTTGCTTGAAGCTTCCCCGTTCATCATCGCCGTCCATGTATATAATCTCCCGTATGTATCAGCGTTTGTAAGGCTGTCACCATCATAATACCCTGATCCCGTAACTGCAAAATTCAGGTTTTCTGCCATCCACCATTCATCATTGATCATTACAGTTGCATAAATCTGGCCGTCACGGGCATCAATGAATGAACCGGTTGTATACGTGGTAGAAAAAGAGACCTCATTGCCATAGGCTGTGCCGGATGAATTGGTAGCATAGGCCCTTACATAATATGTTGTAACATCATCAAGACTGTTCATATAGCTCACAAAAGAACCTGTGCCACTGCCATCCTGCGTTTTGCTATCATTGATATCCGGATTGTGTGATGTGCTCCAGCATATACCTCTGGCCGTCACAGTCAGACCTCCGTCGGAAGTAACACTGCCACCGCCTATTGCTGAATTATCAGTAATACCGGTAATGGCAGCTGTTGTGACTTTCGGCAGGGCTGCATTGGTTTTAAAGCTGATTGGGTTACCATATCCGGTTCCCTTACTGTTAATGGCATAAGCCCTGACGTAATAGGTAGTGTTTGGCATCAGATTAATCATCTGACCGGTATAACTTCCGGTTCCCGATCCGCTGACCATGAAATTATCAGCCGTTGACGGAACAGGATCAGTACTCCAGCAAATACCACGCTGTGTGACGGTCAGACCTCCATCGTTTGTAACATTACCTCCTGACAAGGCTGTTGTATCAGTTATCATGGTAACCGCCGAAGTGGTAACCCTGGGCACACTGGTAAGTGTAGTAACACTTACCTCATTGCCATAGGCTGTGCCTTCGGAATTGGCAGCATAAGCCCTCACATAATATGTCTTTCCGGGGTTCAATCCGGTGATAAAACTTACAAATGAACCCGTTCCTGTACCATTATTGGTTGTGTCGTCCGACACCGTGGGATTGTGTGAAAGGCTCCAGCATACGCCTCTGGCTGTAACCGTGGCACCTCCGTCTTGCGTAATCGTTCCGCCAGAATATGCTGAGGTATCAGATTTTTCTGTCACTGCAGCAGTGATGAGAAGCGGCAATTCATTTTTCAGGCAACGTACGGAGTATTTGTATGTTTTTTCATAGCTGTACCTGTGTATATCACCATGACTTTCGTTGACACCCCTGTACCAGGCGTAAGAAGCATCTGTCTCAGTCGAAGTCCAGAAAGTACCAATAATATCTATATGAGCAAAATAACTGCTGGGTAAGCATTGCCCTCCAAACCTGGCCTCAAAACCCGAGATGCCGCCTTCTGCTAATTTTGTTGCTTCATCTGTTCCTCTCCATCCAGTATTGTTGGCATCCGAAGAACTCATCCCCATAGATATTTCAAGAGTTTTCCACTCCTCGTCCGTAGGCAAATGCCAGTGTGACGGACAGGCATCTGTTGCAGCCTGCCAGTTGTAGAGACGACCATATTGACTGTAACCGGCACTGTCTTCCTGATAAAAAGAAGAACCGGGTAACTGCCGGTAACTGAGATTTTCAGCCATCCATTGCTGATCTCCAATGATAATGGTTGAATATGTGCGGCCATCTCTTGTATCGGTGAATGTTCCTGTAGGGTACATGAAAGATGTTCTGAATGACACCTCTTCACCGTATCCGGTTCCTTGTGATGATGTTGCATATGCTCTTACATAATATACTGTATTGGGCAGCAGACCTGTGATTAAACTTGTGAAAACACCGGTTCCTGTACCATTGGATGTGTGTGCATTGATGATTGTGGGTGCCGGTGATGTGTTCCAACAAACGCCTCTTGCAGCAACAGGAAAACCCTTGTCGCTGGTAACATTGCCCCCGCCGGAAGCACTTACTGACGTTACGTTTGAAACCGCACCTGTTGTGACAACCGGTAAAGCACTTAATGTGACAAAGCTTATCTCGTTTCCGTAGGCCGTACCCTGATCATTGGTGGCATAAGCGCGAAGATAATAAGTTGTACTCGGATCAAGACCTGTCATTATACTGGTAAAAGGCAGGTCTCCTGTACCATCGGATGTATGTGAACTGCCAAGTGTAGGATTCGGTGTCTTGCTCCAGCATACACCTTTTGCTGTAACGGACATTCCTCCGTCGCTCAGTATTCTGGAATAAGCATGGCCCGTTAATTCACCAATACTGCCAACAGAATCGGTAACCAGGTATGGCTTTTCAGTTTTAACACAGCGCACCGAATGCATATAAGCATTGCTGTATTTTTCACGGTGGATATCTGTTCGTGATATGTTAATACCCCTGTACCAATAATTCCCCGAGGATTCATACTCTGTTGAACTCCAGTAAGCTGCAATAGTGCCATGGGCATAAAATTTGCCATCACTGGATCTTAATCCGGCAAACTCAGCATCAAATCCGTCAGGTGCTCCGGGAAACAGCTTTGCCCCTTCAACAGATCCTCGCCATCCGATATCATCAAGGAGGGCCTGGTCCATACCCAAATTTGTTTCCAGTATCTGCCATTCCTCTTCCGAAGGCAGATGCCAGCCTGACATGCATGCGTTCTGAGCTGTCTGGATATTATATAACTTACCTCCGGCAGAATACAATGTACTGTCATTGTCATAATAGGCCGAACCCGCCGGTGTATAATAATCAAGGTTTTCAGCTAACCACCACTGAAATCCGATTTTTACAGTCTTATAAACCTTGCCGTCACGGGCATCGGTCACCGATCCGGTTTCATTAACAGCCGGAGTTTTCAGACTTATTTCATTCCCGTAATAATTCCCGTTGGGTGTAACGACATAAGCCCTCACATAATACTGTGTATTGGGCGACAAACCGGTAATCTCTGATATGTAGCTTCCTGTGCCACTTCCATCATGAGTTATGAAATCATTCACCGTCGGTTGCCGCTGAGTGTTCCAGCATACACCCCGACCGGTAATCTGTAATCCCTTGCTGTTGATTATGTTCCCGCCACTCAGGGCAGAAGTTGTGGTAACAGATGCAGCCGGTGATGTTATGATTACAGGGACAGGACTTTTTGTTACAATCATGACGGTATTGCCATAACCTGTTCCTGTGTTATTTAAGGCATACGTCCGGAAATAATATGTGGTTCCGGGTATAAGATCTGTAAGAGTCACGCTAAAAACTGAATCTTCAAGATTAACCTCTATAAAATTGACATCATATAATGGATTGGCCTGAGTATCCCAGCAAATTCCCATGCTGGTCACCGGACTTCCAAAACTGTTAACAAAAGTTCCGTATATTACAGCCGAGGTATCAGTTACATTTGTCACTGAATCAGTAAAAATTAAAGGCATGTCAGTTTTAACACAGCGCACTGAATGCATATAGTCATTGCTGTATTTTTCACGATGGATATCTGTTCGTGATGTGTTAATACCCCTGTACCAATAGTTCCCTGTGGATTCATACTCTGTTGAACTCCAATAAGCTGCTATAGTGCCATAGGCATAAAAATTACCATTGCCGGATTTCAAACCGGCAAATCCGGCATTAAAACCTTCAGCTGCCCCGGGAAATAATTTCGCCCCTTCGTCAGTCCCCCTCCACTCTATATTTTCAATAGCTGAAGCATCCATGCCAAGTGTCTTTTCAAGTATCTGCCATTCATGTTCCGAAGGCAGGTGCCAGCCTGGCATACACACGTTTTGAGCCGTAACTGCATTATATAATCTTCCTCCGGCAAAATATTGCACACTATCATTTTCATAATATGCTGATCCTGAAGGTGTATAGTAATTAAGATTTTGGGCCATCCACCACTGTGTGCCAATTTTTACGATATCATAAAACTGTCCGTCGCGATCATCATACAGTTCTGCTATCAATACGGTATCGGAAAACAAAGGTTCACAGGTTCCCTCTGTAATAACAGCCCTGTAATAAGCCGAACTGTCAACATGCATGGCAAGACTATCGCCTGTCTGTCCGGCCAGAGGTACCCAATCAGTCATATTATCGGATATCTCCCACTGTATCGTACCCCGAATATCGTTCAGGAAAAGAATAACGGAATCATTGACATAAGGGGTTCTAACATCCCTGTTGATAATATACTGAGCCTTGACCTGAGAAGAAAAGATTAAAGCAAGCCACAAAGGCACAATGATATAACGTATAATATTATGTAACAATGTTTTCATGATGCTGACCATTAATTCAGGATGATGTGACGGTAAATTTCGTTTAAGTCGCTGCTTATGAGCATAATATAACTGCCTCTGGGCAGCGAGGAGATGTTAACAGACACTGATGAACTCTTTCCGGCAGAGGGAATTGTCTCATTATGGACAACCTGACCTGTCATCGTCAATATGGATATCTGAATATCACTCGTCCGGTTGTTGAGAATCCCCAGGGTGAAAATGCCGTTGTTTGGATTCGGATAGATGATGAATTCATTTTCTGAAACATTATCTTTGACGCCGCTTCCTCCGATAACAGTAACAATAATTTCATCGGAAGCCGTACAACCACGTTCATCAGTAACCGTAAGTATATATGTTACATTCCCGGCAGGAGTAGCCTGGGGATTCTCAAGTTCCGTATCAGCAATATAATAAGCAGGTTTCCATGCAGAGGTTAAACTACCTGTACCGCCTGTGGCCGCCGGTGATCCTCCAAGTATTGTGCTCATTCCCGGGTCAATGCTGACATCCTCACCGGCATCAGCAGTGAGAACAGGAGGCTGGTTTACCTTAACTTCGAAAAAGGTTTGGGATTTCAGGGGATGCGGGAGTATGATCACTGCAAGAAAAAGCAGGGGGACCAAAATTTTCAACTTTCCTTGTTTCATGACTTAAGCTTTTAATTTTAACCTGATAAACTAACAACCGAAAGAATCGCAAAATAACTGAACAGTGGATTACAGGTCTTTGTTCTTGCTTCTTTGGTCTTTTATCTGCATTTGAGCGTAAAGGTAAGCATTTGATCCGCTCATGCTATTCCAACGTTAGTCATTTTCCGTTAACGCACTAAAAATGATGATAAATAAGAATATTGAGCAGATAAGTAAAAAACCCTGCCTGCTATTGCCGTCAATGATTTCAATGAAGTCTCCGAAGAAATCTTTCAGAAGCGAAAAATAATGAAATATTTATTGGATTCTATGAGTCCGTAAATACCGAATATACACAATCAGCTGTCTGAACACGCATTGTATATTTTCATAACGGGGCATTCCTTCTGCGGCCACATCATATATGGAGAATGTAATTGTATATCACCTGTCCGCAACCGGCATGATGGCTGCAGGGTCAGTTAACCGCACCTTGTAATTGATCAGCTGAGGCACATGGGTATATTACTGCTTTTGTACCGATATGGCCGGAATGAAAAGAGAATTCCCGTTATTGAATTTCCTGTTCAGTATTAAATCCACCACCTGTACGCCGTTCATCATCGTCCCATAAAGGCCGTGTGCAAACTTGGGCTGATAGAGATTCAGAACAGGTGTTTTCATTGGCAGGCGTTTCGGCCCAAACTGTGTAACCAGTGAAGCTATATCATAAATGCTTCCTGTCGGAGAGCCTGAAAAACGGGCATAAGTCGCAGGAGTAGATATGTCTTTTACAACAATATGTTTTTTCAGTCCGGGTATAAAATACCGTTCTGCAATGCCAATTAAAAAGTCAGCCCATTTTTCTTTTTCCTCCTGATATTTCCTGTAATCCTTTTCCCGCAGTTCTGCCCATCCGTTCAGTGCCCAGGGAGTACTGCGGATTGTAATTGTATTCTTTGTTCCTGTTGTCAGCGAAGGGCAAATAACCGCGGCATGAAAACAGTCTTCTGAAAACCCATGATTCCCCGCAAGAAATGCATTAAACAGCTTTTCGGCTGTTCCAAGGCCGGTAGAAACCACGTTATAGGGATAGTCAAGGTCAAATTTTGTCATATCGATGGTATCATCAAGACCCAGGGCAACATTAACCGAGGAAGGAGACATAATGGTATTTTCAAGTTTCTGAATATATTTCTCCGGGAGGTGTTCATCTCCCACCAGCCGGCGCATGGCCAGCATGGGATCCACGGTAGTGACAACCTTGTCAGCCCTGATAGATTTTTTGTCACCCTTCACACGCACGCCTGAAACAGTGCCATCTTTCACCTCTATTTTTTCAACTTCGGCATTAAAAAGGATTTCACCGCCCAGTGACTGAAACTTATCAGCCAGCTTTGCAGGATATTCATCAAAGAAACCGAAGGGTCGAAAACACCGGGTCATGGAGGAGAGCATGGCCCCGGTTGCCAGGATGGCAGAAGCACGGTCAGAAGGCACCCCTGAAAATGAGGTGAAGGTTTCCATAACTTCCCGTAATTTCAGATCGGTAATACCGAATTTATCCAGCAGGCCGGAGTATGTGCGGTTCAAATTGGCAACCACCTTAGGGGCCTTGAAAAGAACTGCCAGCGTATCCATCAGTGTGGCATTCGCCTTCAGCTTCCGTACCTGTTTAAAAAGATCAACGGAATATTCCATCAGGGCGGATATCTTTTTTGCACTTTCAGGGAATTGTTCAACGAGGTAACGGGTAAAATTTTCCGATCCGGCCGGTATCTTATATTCTGCAACCTGGTCCCCGTGAACAACCAGTCTTCGCATGAAGTTCTTTTCATATCGTTTCAATGGCATATCAATTTCAAGGTATTCAAGGATATCAACAATATCCGGGAACAGCTGGGTGGTCTCAAACACATATCCGCCCTTTTCATAAGCCGTACTGTAACCTCCGGGGTAGCTGTTCTTTTCAACAATAAGGGTTTTCATTCCTGTGGTATTTTTCAGCCACATCAATCCTGATGACAGACCGCTTAATCCTGCTCCGATGATGATCAGGTCATA
>JAFGTR010000013.1 GCA_016934055.1 Bacteroidales bacterium
AAATTTATCAACGAAACAGGTTACTGGATACCTGTTGATGCCAAACGCGACGATGAATTCACCTATTATAACCTGAATGCACTCAGAGCCTCATTGCAGTCATATACCAATTTTGTTGTCCATACACTGGTTATAACTGATGCCTGTGAATCAGGCCCTACATTTTATCAGGCCATGCGCGAAGCGCCAAAGATACGCAGCTGCACTGACTGGGAAGCGGTCAGATTCAAATCCTCACAGGTTTTTTCTTCAGCCGGTTATGAACTTGCTGTTGATGATTCGCAATTCACACGGACTTTTGCTAATACCCTGGCCAACAATCCTGATGCCTGCATACCTATTGAAGCCATTGTATCAAAGGTTACGGTTGCTGTAACCCAGAACAAACAGCAAAAACCAAAATTTGGAAAAATATCAGGACTGGTAGACGAAGACGGAACGTTTTTTTTCATATCTAAATAATGGCCCGGTCAAACCGATACCCGTCACATTTCTGCAAAAATGTGCCCGGACAGACAAAATCCGCATTTTCATTCCGGTCAGGTTTGAAAATCCTCTTTATGCTCTCATTTCTTCATGGCCTGCCCGCTCATTCACAAACCTGTTATTTTGAGAATTACAGCGCCGCTGATGGTCTTGACTCAAAAATATATTCTGTTGTTCAGGATGAAAACCGTTATGTCTGGCTCGGGACACGATCAGGCGTTACAAAATTTAACGGCAAGACTTTTACCAACTATTCCGGTGAAGACGGACTGGCCCCCCTTGGCGTTCGTGTCTTGTACAGGGATAAGAAAAATGTTTTATGGATGGGTCATGAAGGTGGTGGTATAACCCGGTATTGCAATGAAAAATTCGAAATCATACCGATTCCCGATTCTGTTATTAAATCGAATATTACTTCCATTGTACAAAACCATCAGGGTCAGCTGTGGATCACCACCGAGGTTAACGGAGCCCTGCTGATCAAAAATCCTGACGATGCAGTTGAAACATTGCATTACCAACACTTCATGAAAGGAAAAAAACTGGGAGACCGGGTTTTCAACAGTTTGGTGGCATCAGACGGTTCTGTCTATTTCATCATAGGCCCCGATATTAAAAAATATAATCCCGAAACCGATGATTTTGACAGTTATCTGCCGGATGGCATTTTCAGATTTTTTCCATTTACTGTCATGTTCGAAGATTCGCGTAAAAATATGTGGTTTGGTACTTATAACGGCGGATTGTATAAATACAACCAGCAAAGCAAAGACTTTAAATATTTTGATATCAAAAACGGGCTGGCCGCCAACTGGGTGACAACCATCATGGAAGACCGTAAACACAATATATGGGTTGGTCACTGGGATCAGGACAAAAGCAAGGGGGGATTAACACGGATCGGACCCGATGGATTAAAAGTATTCAATACACATAATGGTTTGCATGATAATCAGATATGGTGCATTGCAGAAGATGTTGAAGGTAATATCCTGATCGGAACCACCGACCACGGTCTCGATATCTTTAAAGGAGAACAATTCATATCATACAGCAAAAACGATGGCCTCAGAAATGACCGTGTAAATGCCATACTTCAGGATAGCCAGGGTCAGATCTGGTTTGGTACAGAGGAAGGCATATCGGTATACAACAATGAAGAATCTGGCGTATTCGTGCATTATAATCAGACCACCAGTTCCATCAGTAACCAGATCAGTTTTTTAAAAAAAGACCGTAATGAAAACATCTGGATCGGAACATACGACGAAGGTTTACTCTTGTATGATTTTAAAAGAAAACAATTCATCAGTCAGCCGGCATTTAACAGCACACTGGGACACCAGATCACAGCCATGGAGGTTGACAAAAACAATCATCTTTGGGTTGGAACCCAGGTTGGTTTGATGGAATATGATCTGACAGAGCACCGGTATATTCAAACCCACGACCAGGGGAACACCGGATTACCGGGCAGTAATATTTCAGCACTATTTTGCGACAATGAGAACGCTCTTTGGGTTGGAGCGGACACAAAAGGAGCCGGTAAATTAACAGCCGGAGGCGTTATGCTGCTGGATCTTAAAGGCGATGTAACACCTACAGCCTTTGCAATGGACTATAACGGCAACACCTGGATTGGTACCAGATCAAAAGGCATTTTTGTCTGCAATGACTCTGTAATTCAGACCTGGTCAATGGAAAACGGATTATCTTCAAACAATATTCATTTGCTCATACCCGACGATCATAATAACATGTACATAGGAACAAATAAAGGATTGAACGTTATTGATATTGATCAGAACCATGTCTATGCCTATACCCGGAAAAGCGGATTTGTTGGAATTGAAACCAGAAATAATGCAGGTTATCGTGATGCCGGAGGTCATATTTGGATAGGAACGGTTAACGGTGCCATTCAGTGCAATTCATCTCATATAAAACAAACCCTGGAAGAACCCTTTATCCGCATTACCGGTTTTAAGGTTAAGGGAGAATCCGTTCCGATGGAGGAAAATCTCAGGCTCAGAAGCGGGGACAATGATATAGGGTTCTCTTTCATCAGCATATGTCTCACCAATTCCGATGCCGTAAAATACCGCATATTGCTGGAAGGTTTGCACGATGAATGGCAGGGTGTTTCTGATGAAAATACAGTCACATTCAACAAACTCCAGCCCGGCCGTTATACCTTTAACGTCATAGCGCGCAATGCCGAAGGTGTCTGGAATTCAATACCGGCAACCTATAAATTCAGAATTCTTCCTCCTCCCTATAAACGCGGTTGGTTTATAACAATGATGCTGCTGATCATCACCTCCGCCATCATTGCATATATAAAAATAAGAGAACGCAACCTGGTCCGGGAAAAGCACATTCTTGAATCTCGTGTAAAAGAGCGCACACTTGCCCTGTCGGTGGCCAATGATGAGCTGGCCATGAAAAACAAGGATATCCTTGACAGTATCACCTATGCAAAGCGGATTCAGTTTTCCATCCTGCCGCCTGACATACCTTTTGACAACACCTTCATTCTTTTTAAACCCAAAGATATTGTCAGCGGAGATTTCTATTGGCTTACCAAAGCCGGCGGAAAAGAATTCCTGGCGGCTGTTGACTGTACCGGACATGGTGTTCCGGGAGCCTTCATGTCATTTATAGGGTATACCTCATTGAACAAAATTGTAATTGAACAGGGCGTTTATCAGCCGGCTGAGATTCTTAACCGGCTTAATGAAGAAGTGGCCCATACCCTTCACCAGAAGGGTGAAGATATTGTCAATGACGGCATGGATATCGCCCTGGTTGCCTACGATGAAAACACACATGAGCTTCAGTATGCGGGTGCTTTTAATCCTCTGGTCATGGTAAGGAGAGAAGAGCTTTTGGAAACCAAGGCTGACCGCTTCGCTATTGGCCGGTCAACAGGGAAAGAACAGGAATTCACCAACCATACCCTTAACATTGAAAAAGGGGACGTCATTTACTTGTTCTCAGACGGATATGGTGATCAGTTCGGAGGCCCTGAGGGCAAGAAATTCAAGACATCTAAACTGAAAGAGTTGTTTGTTTCATTGAATGGAAAATCAATGGATGAACAGCGTACACACCTTGAAAAAACCCTTGAAAACTGGCGTGGCGGAGGAGAACAGATTGACGACATCCTTGTCATGGGACGAAAGTTTATGTAATTGCGACTTCAATGAAAAAAGGACTTCTGGCCGCACTGATAATATCTGTTTTTATATTTTCTGCCCGTGGCCAGAAACACAATCAGGTGAGGGATAATTCAACCCAACTGAAACGGTTTATAGAACTGGTTCACTTTAATCCTCCCCGCTTTGATGATGCATTTTCCTCTTCACTTTTTGATATGTTTTTCATATTACTGGATCCTTACGGATTTTATTTTACCTCCGCTGACAGGCTCCGGCTTGAAAAATACCGGTATCTTCTGGATGATGAACTTTCAGGCAATTCCTGGCAATTTCTCGATTCGGTCAAGGTCCTGTTTCAGGCCCGCCTGAATGAGATGAAAAATACAATCCCGGTCATTCTCGGTAAACCATTGGATTTCACCCAACACGATACGCTTAAAATATTTCTTTTTAACACTAAGAGACAGCCCGAGAAAAGTGAAAGTCACCAGGAAATGCTATATAAGTGGCTGAAATATAAAGTCATACAGCAATTAACTGCAGAAACCAGGGACACCCTGTCAGGGTCTTCCATACCCGAGAGTGAAGTCAGAGACCGGGTCTTAAAGAATGAAATCAGAAGAATCAACAGGGTTCTTGAATCTGCCGGCGGACCGGGCAATGTTCTGGCAGGGGTGTTTTTCAATGCCATAACAGCTTGCACAGATCCTCATACTGAATATATGGCCCCTGACATCCGGGAACAATTTATCTCTTCCCTCTCATCAGAAGGATTGTCTTTTGGTCTGACGATTAATGTGAATGATCAGGGCGAGATTGTCATAGATCATCTTACGCCGGGGGGACCGGCCTGGAATTCAAACGAGCTTCATAAGGGAGATGTGATCATCAGGCTGCAGGAAGCGAAAAAAGAAGCAATTGATGCAGGCAGTGCTGGTTTATATGCAGTATTATCCATGCTTGAATCGGCAGGAACAGTGCCAATGAAAATAACGGTGAGGAAGCCGGGCGGAAGCATGACAACAGTGACACTGACCAGGGCCAGGATCATACAGGATGAAAACATTGTTAAATGTTTCGTTTTCAGTGGTATCAAAAAAATCGGTTATATCTCACTTCCGGGTTTTTATACTGAATTTGACAATGAAAATCAGCTTGGCTGTGCCAACGATGTTGCCAAAGCATGCCTGAAACTTAAAAAGGAAAATATTGAAGGCCTGATCCTTGACATACGTAACAATGGAGGCGGATCAATTAAAGAAGCCATTGACCTTGCCGGCATATTTATTGATTTTGGACCGGTTGCCCTGATACGTGATAAATCAGGCACCATTTACTCATTGAAAGATTTGAACCGGGGAACAGTATATAACGGTCCTTTGCTGGTTCTGGTAAACGGACAAAGTGCTTCGGCATCAGAATTATTTGCAGCCGCCCTCCAGGACTATAACAGAGCTGTCATTGCGGGCAGCAGAACATTTGGCAAAGCCACCGGTCAGGTCATACTGCCGCTCGATACGCTTTTATCCAGCCTGAACAATCAAAAGCCTGAAAAAAACAATGAAGACTATATAAAAATAACTGTACAGAAAATATACAGGATCACAGGGCACAGTATCCAGCAGCAAGGCGTCGTTCCGGATATTCTCATGCCTGATTTTCAGGCGGGGCATTTCTATTATGAATCTGATCTGCCTTATGCTTTGGCCCATGATACGGTTGTAAAAAAGACTTATTTCACTGCCCTGAATGAAATCCCTTCATCCGTCCTCGCCGGCAGGTCAGCTGAACGATTGAAAAACAATACATTAATGTTAAATATTGAACATCTTCATGATATTTTTTCAGGGTATTTTAAAGACGGTTTTGTTCAAATCCCTTTGGATCCCGACGGTTTTTTAGAATTCACAGTGTTAGCCCACCAGTTGCAGACTGCATCACAAGACTCTGTGAAGAACCATGATAACACAGTAACTGTTCATTATACAAGCATGGATGCAAATGTGATTATGATGGATTCAGCTCAGAAGGATTACCATGCTGATCGCCTGAAAAGGCTTGAAAACAACCTCTATCTGCAGGAAGCTTTTTTCATTATGGTGGATTATATCAACCTTATCACACAATAATCAAAAAAATAATGAACAAGAAAACGAAAATTCCGGTCATTGTTGTGTTATTGCATTTGTCATACTGTTTTGTTACAGCACAGCAAAACGACAGTGCTTACAATTACATGGCAACTATCGGAAGGGAATATGCCAACATAACCGAAAATTATCTGAGTTATTCGAGTGCTGTTGCTCATAGTAAAAGTGCAAAAAAATCAGAGCACAAACGAATTGACTTTATTAAATCCATAGGGCTGGCCAGGGCCCGTATTGCTTCAATGCCAGCATTCAGGGGAAATGCCACTTTTCGCGATTCCGTTGTTTCCTATCTCACACTGACATATCACGTCATGAATGAAGATTACGGAAAAATCATGGACCTGGAAGAGATAGCTGAGCAATCCTATGATCTGATGGAAGCATATTATCTCGCACAGGATATGGCATCGGAAAAAATGAGAATGGCAAGCAACAAGTTAAACCTCATTGAGAAAGATTTTGCTGCACGATACAATATTCAGCTTTCGGAACAGCAAAGTGATATTTCAAAAAAAGTGGAAACTGTAAATAGCGTTCAGCGTCATTACACTCAGGTTTACCTTATTCTTTTTAAAAGTCATAAACAGGAAGCCTATCTGCTGGAAGCCCTGAACAAAAAGGATATGAACGCTGCTGAACAGAACAGGAACGCATTGCTGCAAACTGCAGTTGAAGGCTTGTCAAAACTTGATACACTGAGTGTATACAAGAATGATCGCTCACTGGTCACAGCCTGTCGCAAGGCCCTCGGGTTTTTCAGCATGGAGGCCAATGATAAAATGCCAGCTGTTATTGACTATTATCTGAAAGCTGATAATTTCGAAAAAGTACGTGATGCATTTGAAGCTATTCCTCAGATGGCACGCACCCAAACCGATGTTGAGCAATACAACAAGGCCGTAAATGAATACAATACAGCCAGCCGTTCAATGAATGTGATCAACAACAGCCTCAACCAGAGCAGAACAAATGTTATGAACAACTGGAATACAATAGCTGACGTATACCTTCAAAGGCACACACCAAAGGCCAGATAACCAACAAAAATGGATAAAGGGCATCTTATATGACCCGATCAACCAACCTTTGACAATATGGCAGGTTTAACCATGGCCTTAACGGCCTTATAAATGCCTTCGGCATCAAAACCGCACAGTTTATATAATTCTTTTTGCGTTCCCTGCTCAATAAAATGATCAGGGACACCAAGACGTTTGACGTTAGCCTGATAACCGTTGTCACTCATAAATTCGAGTATGGCTGATCCAAAACCGCCGGTAACAGTACCGTCTTCAACGGTTATAATGTTTCTGAACGACTTGAATATATGATGAAGGCATTCCTCATCCAAAGGTTTGACAAATCTCATGTCAATGTGTTCAACAGTGATATCTTCACCGGCAAGCTTTTCTACAACCTCTGTAACAAAATTGCCCGGATGCCCCAGGGATAAAATGGCAATATCCTTACCATGACTTATGGTTCTTGCTTTCCCCACTGGTATCTTCTCAAATGGCTTCCGCCAGTCGGAAAACATACCTCTGCCTCTCGGATAGCGGATGGCAAAAGGGCCTGTGTTGTCAAGCTGTGCAGTATACATAAGATTCCGCAATTCTATCTCATTCATGGGCGAGGCTATTGTAATTTCCGGAATACACCGCATATAGGCAATATCAAAGACGCCATGATGAGTGGGTCCGTCCTGTCCTACCAGGCCGCCACGGTCAAGACATAGAATGACCGGAAGTTTCTGGATGGCCACATCATGAATAATTTGATCATAAGCCCTTTGCATAAAGGAAGAATATATATTGCAGAAAGGGATGAGTCCCTGTGTTGCCAGACCGGCTGAAAAAGTCACAGCATGCTGTTCGGCAATGCCCACATCAAAAACCCTGTCGGGGAGAATATCCATCATAATCTTCATTGAACATCCGCTTGGCATTGCTGGTGTAATACCAACAATACCTTCATTCTTTCTGGCAAGTTCAAGAAGTGTATGCCCGAAAACATCCTGATATAACAGAGGTTCAGGTTTTTCAGTATGTTTTACAATGATTTTTCCTGTCTTTCGGTCAAACAATCCGGGTGCATGAAAAGTCGTCTGATCCTGTTCTGCCTGCAAAAAGCCCTTGCCCTTTTTGGTAAGAATATGCAACAATTTCGGTCCGCGAATCTCTTTCAGATCAGATAATATCCTTACCAGATGCAGAAGATCATGACCGTCAACCGGCCCGAAATACCTGAAATTTAAAGTTTCGAACAGATTACTTTGCCGGATGAGCATGGATTTCAGACCATTCTCAAGTTTTTGTGCATAATCCCGCGCATGAGGAGCAATCTTGTTAATCTTTCCCAGCAGCTGCCATACCTCATTTTTCATTTTATTGTATGTACGGGAAGTGGTGATATCAACCAGATATTCCTTTAATGCGCCTGTATTCGGATCAATGGCGATATTATTGTCATTCAGAATTAAAAGCAGGTCCGCTCGGGCAATGCCTGCGTTGTTAAGACCTTCAAAGGCCATACCTCCGGTCATTGAACCATCACCGATAACGGCAATGACACTCCGGTTTATGCCTTTCAGCTGGTTTGCCACAGCCATGCCCAGCCCAGCCGATATGGAAGTAGAAGCATGACCGGTGCCAAAAGCATCGTATTCGCTTTCTGACATTTTTGGGAAACCACTGATTCCATTAAACTTTCGGTTGGTATGAAAAACACCTTTTCTGCCGGTGAGAATTTTATGAGGATAAGCCTGATGACCTACATCCCATATTAACTTGTCTTCCGGCGTATTGAATACATAATGCAGGGCAACTGTAAGCTCCACCACACCAAGACTGGCCCCTAAATGGCCCGGATTAGCCGAGATCACATCAATGATGAATTCTCTCAGCTCATTACAAAGCCGGGTTAAATCATCAATGGTCAATCCTTTTAAATCAGAAGGATAATTTATACGCTGTAATATACTGTTTTGCTCTTCACTCATGGATCCCGTCTGCGATGTCTGGTCATCTTAAGGGTGGTACGTTTAGCAGTGTCCGAACCCAATAACTGATATCAAAGTTAATAATTTATTTTTTACCTTCGTTAATTATAAAAATCCTTGCAATGTTTCTATCGCAGCTAAATTAATGCAAACAATCAGAATTATGAAAAAAATCTCATTATTGATGTCTGTTTTTGGTATTCTTCTGGCCACAGGCTGTGTTCCTCCCACCAAATTTAAAACACTGGAGCAGCAGCATGGCGATTGCCAGCAAGAAAGACAAAAGCTGAAAACTGAAAATGACAAGGTTATTGCCGAAAACCGTGAATTGAGATCGTCTCTTATAAACACTCAGAAAGACCTCACAGAGACGGCATCAGACAAAAAAGCATGTAATGAGGAACTGGCTGCACTTCAACAACAAAATCATCAGCTTAACCAGGATTATGATGATCTTAAAAAGGCTCAGCAGGCTTTGTTAAAAGGCAGTGAAGAAGAGATCCGTAAACTTATGACAGAACTTCAGGCATCCCGGGAGAATCTGGATCAACAGGAACAGGAATTAAGCAATCTTTCAGGAGCGCTTGATGACAAGAAAAAAAGCATTGACCAAATGGAGGCTGAACTCAATCAGCGTAATGCACGTCTTGCTGAGCTTGAAACCATCTTAAAAGAACAGGAAGCTACAGTAAAGCTTTTAAAAAAATCAGTCTCGGATGCTTTAACGGGCTTTGAGAATCAGGGGCTTACCATTTCCCAGAAAAACGGGAAGGTCTATGTGTCACTCGAGGAAAAATTATTATTTCCCAGTGGCAGTACAATAGTTGATCCCAGGGGTGTTACTGCCCTTAAAAAGCTGGCCGGTGTCCTGGAACAGAATACTGATATCAGTATCCTCATCGAAGGTCATACTGATGACGTTCCTGTTATTTCCGGATCAAGTTTTAAAGATAACTGGGACTTAAGCGTATTAAGAGCTACCTCCATTGTGAGAATACTGCTCCAGGGCTCATCCATTGACCCTAAACGCCTTACCGTATCAGGCAGGGGTGAATTTTTCCCTGTCGACCCGGCCAAAACAGCCGAAGCCCGGCAGAAAAACCGTCGCACAGAGATCATTCTGTCACCCGACCTTGAGAAATTGTATAAGCTGATTGAATGAAGCTTTGCGCCGCAAACAGACGGATTATCTTCATTTGACTTTTAAGAATCCCTGAAAACCAACTATTTTTATGCAGGATTATCTGATGGACTTGCCTGAATTATTCTATTAATAACTTTCTGGCTTACGCCTGAAAAAATGTATATATTTAAAACTTCTGTACAATTATATCATTCTTAAAATGTAAACCTCTTTATGAAAAAGAATTTACTATGGCCGGTACTATTAATTTTCTTGTCAGCTTTTCTGTTCCCCAAAAAAACCATAACTGTTTATATGATAGGTGATTCGACAATGGCCAATAAGCCTGTTGAAGACAATCCCGAACGCGGTTGGGGCATGATGCTGCAGGATTTTTTTGACAGCTCCGTTATTATAGAAAATCATGCCATGAATGGCCGCAGCACACGTTCTTTTCTCAATGAAAACCGTTGGCAACCCATTGTCGATAAATTAAAAAAAGGAGATTATGTCATCATCCAGTTCGGGCATAATGACGAAAGCAAAAACAAGAAAGGCCGATATACCACACCTGAAGAATTCAGGCAAAATATTGTCCGTTATGTCAATGAAACACGATCTCGCAAAGCCCTTCCGATCTTATGCACACCGTTAATGCGCCGGCGCTTCAATGACAATGGTGAATTCTATGACACACATGGCGTATATCCCAATGTCGTGAGAAATGTGGCCGATTCTATGAAAGTGCCACTGGTAGACCTCCACCGAAAAAGTGAAAAACTCATATGCGAACTCGGTCCCGAAGGTTCAAAGAAGATGTTTCTGTTTGTTGAGCCGGGTATTTATACCTCTTTGCCCGATGGCAGGGAAGACAACACCCATTTTTCGGAATGGGGGGCCTGCAAGGTGGCTTGTCTCTTTGTTGAGGGAATCTTTGAACAAAAACTCAGTCTGAGAAAACGACTGAAGGAACAGTGATTATACAGTCATCACTTCCTTTTCCTTAACTGCAATAAGGGCATCAACCTTTTTTACATAAGTGTCCGTCATTTCCTGCACCTTGTGCTCCGCATCTTTAGCTGCATCTTCCGCCAAACCATCTTTCTGGAGCTTTTTAAAATCTTCCATCACCTCACGCCTGGCATTGCGGACACTTACCCTGGTGTTTTCAGCCATATTTCTGATCTGTTTCACCAGGTTTCTTCTTCTTTCCTCTGTAAGCGGCGGAAAATTAAGACGTATAACTTCCCCGTTATTCATGGGTGTAAGTCCTATGTTAGCAGCCAGTATAGCCTTTTCAATAACGTCAAACATGGTTTTATCCCAGGGTTGAATCACTATGGTTTTCGGATCCGGTGTTCCTATACTTGCCACTTGTGCCAGGGGTGTAACGGCACCGTAATACTCTACGTTGATCCCGTCAAGAATAGCCGGAGTAGCCTTGCCAGCCCTTATGTGGAGCAATTCATCATCGAGGTGTCTGATGGCCTTTTCCATTTTTTCCATGGCAAGGTCAATATGAAATTTTACTTCATCTTCCATATCTGTTAATATTTCTGGTTAAGGTAAAACAAATATAAAAAAAGAAACAATTCAATCTTAACAATACGATTGTCTTTCACTCTTTCCCTGACCATGTGCTTATCCCGAACAACCTGTAAAGCGGACAAAAATTGAAAAAGCTGGTCAATACGAGTATGGCTGCCATTATCAGCAAAATCAGGCCCGGGGTTCCTGTGAGGATATCTGCAAAAAGCAATATGACAATGAAAGCAGCAATAAGCAACCGCATTATCCTGTCAGTTTTACCTATATTCCTTTTCATGATCTTTCATTTCTTATGTTTGTTAATTGATCTTATATAAGAATATTGACAATGAATAAACCAATTAATTCAAGTTGCCAGTTATAAATTCTTAATATGATTTAAGAATTAAGAATCAATGTCGTTTAGTTAAGGAAAAATAGTTAATAAATTTTGATAATACAAGTTCTTTGAAAAGCTGATTATTAGTGATGTTGATT
>JAFGTR010000014.1 GCA_016934055.1 Bacteroidales bacterium
TCATCATAAATCCTTACGTCCCGCCATTCGGCGGGTCGCGGGGAAGAGTAATCTAATGGACTTCTTTTGCTACAAACAGTTGGCCCCGGAGGGGCCATAAAAATGCATCCATAATTCCAAATGTTTAAAAAAAACCTGTTATTCTTCCTGGTGCAATATTGCCAAATACTGAGGGACTTTTCACTGTTCACTGTTCACTGTTCACTATTCACTGGATTCCATTCCCCTACTCTCCCTGTGGCACTTGTCTTCTGATGATCGCTTCTTCCCTTTCCCTGTTTACCAGCATATTATAATAATCATTAGCCCGTTTTTCCTCATATTCGGTATAGGCTTTCCTGGCCCATTCCTTAGCCTTTTCGATATCGCCCAGTACTTCATATGCCACAGCTATATTAAAGGCTGCCCGGCGCCTGACTTTCCTCTTTTTATCGTTCAAAGCCCTTGTCCACGATTCAATAGCCCCGTTCCAGTCAGCAACCTCAGATTTACGAACACCTATTCTCAGATCGTCGTTTCTCCTTGGCCTGTCATAAAACTCCCTGACAACAGTATAATAACTTGGTGTAATCCTTTCGCCATAAATCCTCCCCGCATAATAACTGGCCTGGTTGATCGCTTCCACCTTGTTCAATACATAATTGACGGCATCCTGGACAGTATATCCGCCGGCATTAATATTCAACCTGTGTGAAACCTGGTATTCATCAATAATTTTCTGACTTGCAGGATCATACAATCTAATGCCAAAATGGATTACAGCAATGCCATTAACACTATATGAACCACCTGTAATAATGGCCCCTTCCGCAGCCTGTCTGACAACCTGAACCGGATTGGCAACCAGAAAATCCGAATCAAATATTTCCACAGCCAGTATAGCATCGGCCTGATACTTGTCACACAAGGCTGAAACCTCATCCCAATTAAGCGGTACCGGGAATACAGATTTTTTTCCTCCACCCTGAAGTCTTTCAGGTGTTTTTTCCATAGCGTACAGGTCAAAACCGGCACAGGCATCAGCCATGCCTTCCATTACCCTTCGTACAGCCTGTTCATCCTGTTTCATCATTTCTCCTGTCAGAGCTTCTTCAATCTTCGACTTTACAGATTCGTCCGGCATTGAACGATCAACGATAGCCACATTTTTTATATAAGCCGGATAGACGTACAGGGCAGGTTTTAACAAGCTAATTCTCACCCAGGCCATACTGCTTAAAAGTAAAAATGCAAGCATGGCAATCACGATTATACCGATTCTCTTCATAATAATGATGGTTTTATTTAACGTATTCGGCTGCAGGTTCAGCCTGCAATTTTCAGTTCCTGTGCAAAACTCTGAAATCTAAGTTTCATTAAAATTACAACAAAGAATAATTATCTCAGTCCTTTTTACTGTAAGTTATTGCCTTTTCAATAAGAAATCCAAGCTTACAAAGATCAAAAAGCAACAGACAGGGACGTCTGCCCAAAACATTTGACAAAATTACTTTCTTCATAATTCTAAAAAAGAGCCAATATACCTGTAGTGTCCGGGTTCTTTTTAAAATGGAAAAATGCGCAAGCAATTTAATGCCTGAGATCAGTTCTTCTTTATATCCGGCTTTATGTTGCAACAGCTGGTAAAGATTCTCAACACCCTCCTTTGTTTTGGCCAGGAATTCGACACCTGACTCCAGTCCTATATGAACCAAAGGATTATCAATATGCAGAACAGGTATCTTTTTCCTTCTCAGTTCAATACCAAAGAAAGTGTCTTCATGTCCGTACTTTACAATACTTTCATCAAAACTAACCTGCTTAAAGACACTTGCGGCCATAAGAAAGTTATTTGTCATAAATGAATGCCATGGCCTCAAATTCCTGACAGCAGCCGGCTTCTGTTCACGATTTATGCCATATTTCCACCGGAGATAGTGATCATGATTCTCCGGCTTTGTATCCCTGTATGTCCTTCCACCACATACAACAATTTCTCCGTCGCAATATTCAAGATATGCAGCTATATAGTCATTTCGAACGATTTGTGTGTCACAGTCAAGAAAAAGTAACCAGGGATAAGCAGCCATACCGGCCATTTTATTGCGAATCTTTGACCGCCCAATGTTTACGGATAACTCTTCATACTTAACATGTTTCCAATCCTTTATTGTACGATTTTGCTCTTTAAAATGAACATCGGAACAATCATCGAGAATAATGATTTCAAACATAATGTCACTTTCTGTTACCTGATTATAGACTTCCCTTACCAGAGGAACAACATTAAAATTATATACAGGTATTAAAATGGAAAGCATAAAAAAGGTGAAAGTTACAGGCTATGACTTTTGATCTGTATCTTTCATGAATACGGTAAAAATAAACAGAATAACGGCACTCGCGGCAAATATTACAATAAGCGAATAAATAATATTCATAACAACATTCTCCAGATTTTTAATAATATCCCATATGCCCAGAATTGAAACAATTGTAAAAACTAATACCAGGGCAATAAGGACATACGATACAATTTTTTTTGCCAGATTCATAGCTGTAAAGTTTAGGTAAGTTTTTTATAATTTTTAAGAAATGATATCAAATCATAAACAGAATAAAAGCTGTATGTCTTATCATATAAATATAAGAACCATACAGGTGTCCCGTTTTGAAAATCCGTAACAATACTTTCTTTGACCGATCCTTCACGACCTGTTCTGATCCCAATCCTTTCAAGAGCCCTTGATGTCCAGTAATTCAAGCTGGCCTCTCCGGTCACGGCCATCATGCCGGTAAACTCTCTTTTCAGTTGAAATCCGGCCGTATCCATGTTAAAATCGATATCCGAATTTTCAAACAATTTATGAAAACCTTTTGTAATAATCAAATCTTCAGGTGCACCTTCAGTGATTTTACCGGCAGCCATGAGCCATAACCTGTCCGATTCATATAAAGCAATACTCAGATCATGAGTAGAATAAATTATGGTTTTCCCATTCTGATGTGCCAACTCATTTAAAAGGCGTAACATCTCATACCGGTTAGGCAGGTCAAGAAAGGCAGTAGGCTCATCCAACACCATAACTTTTGTATCCTGCGCCAGAACTCTTGCTATCATTGTCTTCTGACGTTCTCCGTCACTGAGTTCATACAGGTATTTGTCCTGAATATGGCTAATCCCTGCAAGATTTATTGCATTGTCAACTATTTCTCTATCCAAGGCAGTAAAAACGCCAATCCAGTTCGTATACGGGAACCTGCCAAGTGAAACCAGTTCGGCTACTGTCATGTGATGTATGGATATGCTTTCAGTTGAAACAAAACCCACAGTTTTTGCATACTCCGTGCGTGAAATTGAATTGATGTCCTTTCCACCGATCATTATTTTACCCTTCAGCGATGACTGCAATCTGACCATTGTTCTCAGCAAGGTACTCTTTCCGCATCCGTTACGGCCTATCAATCCGATTATTTCACCAGTCCTCACTTTCATTGATAAATTCTCAGCAAGCATAGAGGATATAACATTGTTTTTTCTGTAACCTATACTAACATCCTTCCATTCCAGCAATATGTCATCGGTTTTATGCATGTCAGGTTGTTTCAAACATTTATAATTTCAGCCTACAGGGGTTATCTTCTTATTCCTGAATATGACCCAGATAACAATGGGAATTCCGATCAGAGCGGTAACCGAATTAACCGGCAGTGTGCTATCACTGCCTGGCAATTGAGTAAGAATATCGCTTAATAACATGATCATAGCACCTGTAAGTATAACGGCAGGAATCAGTAATCGATGATCTGCTGACTTAAAAAGTGCCCGGGTAATATGCGGAACCGCGATACCAATAAAACCGACCGGTCCGCAAAAAGCCGTGACAGTGCCTGCAAGTATGCTGGTCGAGATAAAAACAACCATTCTGGAAAACGTGATATTCATCCCCATGCTTCTTGCATAAGATTCTCCCAATTGCAACACATTAAGCATTTTACCGGAAAAAAAAGAAATAACGAGTCCTGCTATCGTTGTAACCGACATCACGGCAAGCTGGCCTTTTGTAACATTACCCAGGTTCCCCATTGACCAGACGACAAACGCCTTCAACTGGGTCTGATGACTGAAATATTGCAGGATACTCACGACAGCAGATGTTGCGCTACCGAACAAAACGCCGAGTATTAAAATCGTCATAATATCCCTTACCCTGAGAGAAACTGTCATAATCAGCAGAAGAACAAGAGCGGAACCAATCCATGAGGCCATGATCTGAACCCAGATGCTGAGAGGATTGATGTTTCCCTGTGCAAAAAGCACGGGAAATCCGAGGATGACAAGAGCAACACCCAAACTTGCACCGGAACTTATACCCAATACGTATGGTCCTGCAAGGGGATTTCTGAATATCGTCTGCATCTGTAAACCACTAACTGATAATGCCATGCCGGCAAGAATGGCGGTTAATGCTTTTGGAAGTCTGAAGCCGATCACAATTGTTTTCCAAACAGGATTTGCTGATTCTCCTGTAAATATTGTCTGCAGAATGTCATGAACGGGTATGGCAACAGGTCCTGCCAGAATGTCAATTATGAAAAGCAACAGTGTTAGGCACAGCAGGGTTATGAATAAAATGATTCTCAGTGATTCATTCATGTTCAATACGAAAACCGATAAATTTAATAATTGCTAAAAATAATGACAAAAGGAATGCTGAACAAGATAAGTCAAAATATAAAAAAAGTATACAAGATCATCAATCCAGTTTCCTGTAATATTTCCTGTTGTGTGAAGGTAATAAATGCGGATGCAGAATCGATATAATATCAGCAAGTATTATATCAGGTTCAACCACACCCTGTTCATAATAGGCATTGCCTCCTGACGGATTAACCATATTGTTATTATTGTATACAGCATCATCACGAAAAGCCTTTATCTGACTGAATCTTTCATCGACCATCAATATATCGTCTTTTATTCTGGCATCACCGGCATTAAGCCAGAAATCTGCCTGAAATGATTTTTCAAAAACCTTTTCAAGACTTACCGGCTGACTGTCTTTATATGGCAGGTCATCAAACAGGTAATGACTTCCGGCATCACGTAAAAAACCGGCCATATAACTCTTACCTCCTGAGACATACCAGGTTCCACTCCAGGGAAGGCCAAGCAATACAGTTGGTTTGTATGTAGCTCCTGCGGCCATAACAGCCAGACTGTTATATTTCTTCTCGACAATGTCAAATTTAACCTGTGCTTCCTCTGTCGTGTTGAAAAAGGCTGCTATATATTTGATCCATTCCAGCCTTGCGAGAGGCGTTTCTTCAAGATATTCGGCAATTACGGCCGATTTGATCCCCATTTCATCCAGGCGTGCCATAATCGATGTTACCGAACCGGTAATACCATATAGAAATACAACATCGGGTTGCAGCTCAACCAACTTCTCATAGTTAAGGTTTTCATCGTAGCCGACATCCTGTACCTCACCTGCTGCAACTTTATCAAGCAGTGAATTACTGGTGATATAACTTTTTCCGGAAATTCCCGTTATGGTTTGTTCTTTGCCAAGAAGCTCAATAAAACCAATAAAGGTGGAAGAGAGGCAGACGACCTTTTCGACAGGCACCTGAATAAAACAACCCGGTATTGATTTACTGACCTTTCGGGAGGTATCACCGAGCCAGTATTCATAAGTAACATTCTCAGCCTGTTGCCATGGATTCTTCACCTTAAGTACAGTGAACCCTTCTTCTGGTTTTATTTCAAAACCCTGGGCATATTTTATACCGTAACCGGTTCCAAAATAACTGCTGTCAGGTGCCGGTTTGTTGCGAATACATCCGGGCAAAAACAGAAGCAGCATGAAAATAAAAGGCTGGGCTTTCATTCAAAGATTGTCTCTTTATAGTATTCGCCGGGACGACTTTTTACCTGGGTGCCAAAATACAACTGTGTCACCGGTTTGCCATTCATGGTATATTCATGTCCTCCATATGTTTTAATCAAGACATCCCTGAACTCGCTGGCGACATTATCTCTTACAACTATATACCGCCTTGTTTCCCTGTATTTTTCCTTATATATCTCAACGGTTATACCCTCGGGGTATTTTTTCTTCAGTTCATTCAGGTAGTTGTCCCGTTCAGTGTCATCTTTAAAGTTAAGTTGAGCCAATGGTACAGCAGAAGCAATTTTCTGAGTCCCGGCAGATTTAACTGTTGTCTGCTGTGCTGTTTGAGCTTTTTGTTGAGCCAGAAGCTTTTCAATCTCTTCAATTCTTGCCAGTTTCTGTTTCGGGTAAGGACTATCAGGTATAACATTAAGTGCTTTCTGATAATTGCCTTTGGCAACCGTATAATTATGTCCTTCAAAAGCTTTATCTCCGAGAGAAATGAAGTTATCGTATTGCTTTTGCCTTGCCTGATTAGCCAGCTTTTGTTTTTCCAGTTCAGCAAGAATTTTGTCAATTTCAACGATCTTTTGTTTCGGATAGGTTTCATCAGGCATTATGCGCAACGCCTCACCAAAAGAAGTTTTAGCATTGCTGTATTCTTCTGATGCAAAATAATTATCAGCCTTTGAAATTACCTCATCGTATTTTTTCTTACGTGCCTGTTCCTCAGCCAATGCTTTTTCGCGGGCTGCCTGTTCTGCTGCCAGAGCCCTTTGTCTTTCAGCTCTTTCTGCTGCAATGGCATTCTCAATGTCTGTAATGCGCTGCTGTGCATAGGTATCACCAGGTTTAATGTTAAGTGCCTGGCGGTATCCCGAAATTGCACCCTGATGGTCCTTAGCCTGGTAAAGCCGGTCAGCTGATGCTATAGCATCCTTGTATTGTTTCTCCCGCAATTCTACGGCTGCAAGCCTTTTATTCTCTTCTTCGATAAGCCTGTTCACTTCCTCTATTTTATTCCTGGCGAAAACATCATCAGGTTTAAAAGTCAGAGCTTTCTGGTATTGCTCACGTGCAGAGCTATATTGCTTTTGGGTAAAAGCCATGTTGGCCAGGGTAACAGCGTTCTTATAACCCTCGTCAATAGCTTTTTGCCTGGCTGCCTGTTCAGCCAGTGCTTTCTCACGGGCTGCCTGCTCTGCCAGCGCCTTCTCACGGGCTGCCTGTTCCGCCAGTGCTTTCTCACGGGCTGCCTGTTCCGCCAGTGCTTTCTCA
>JAFGTR010000105.1 GCA_016934055.1 Bacteroidales bacterium
AAGCTCGTACTTTCTTGCAGAGCCTGACCGTTAATCAGGCGGGGTTGAATTATTGAATGTTTCAATCACTTAATTCACCTGCAGACGGCATCAATTAACCTGACGGCTATGGGCTACGCCTCAGTCGGAAATACTTTTTCGGGCTTTGCCCGATTTTTTCATAGAGTAATGTAATTTTAATGTTCAAAACCCGAAGATTATGAAACATATATCTGTTATTCTGCTTGTAATACTAAGTTTTATCCTTCAAACAGGATATAGTCAATGGAATGATATCCAGGAATTAGGTTATATCCCGGAAAACATAACTGAAAATGATACAATAATTATCATTGGTAACTATCTGTTTTTAACGAGTCCATGCAATAGGGACAGCTTAAATATTATTCCTCTCAATGATACTTCCTTCGTGATAAATGTTTATTACAGTCTTGGTGATGGGGATGCTCTTTGTCCTGCAATAGATTCCATTAGTATTGGCCGATTATCAGAAGGTTGGTATAGTATAATATTCAGGTTGTCGGCCACAAATCCTGACCATTCTGAATCGGATACATTATTTTTAACTGTGGATGGAACTGAAGTCATAGATACCAGAATATTAAACCCGTTAAAGATATTTCCAAACCCTTCCCGGAATCAGATCACTTTGAATGGAATACTTGAAGAAGCTTATGTAAGTATAAAAAATATGTTTGGTCAGGAAGTTTTATATATAAAGGTTAAAAGCGAAAGACAGATTATTGATGTTTCGAAATTAAATCGTGGAATATACATAATAACACTATATGATAAGGCTTATAGTCCAATTTTTAGTGATAAAATAATGCTTCAATAGGTGCCACCCCGGGAGGGTAACCACTCTCGCAGGGTATTACAATCCAAACCTCTTCTTCGTGGCCATGGCCTCTTCATACCCCGCATCAGCATGCCTGAATATGCCCGTGGCCGGATCATTATGGAGCACCCGCTTCAGACAGCGCTCCGCCCTGTTGGTGCCGTCAGCCAGGATGACCATGCCGGCATGCTGCGAATAGCCTATTCCCACACCGCCGCCGTGATGAAATGATACCCAGGTGGCGCCGCCCGAAGTGTTGGCCATCAGGTTCAGCAGGGGCCAGTCGGAGATGGCATCACTGCCGTCTTTCATGTCTTCTGTCTCGCGGTTTGGCGAGGCCACCGAGCCACAGTCGAGGTGGTCACGGCCTATCACGATCGGTGCTTTTACCTTTCCTGTCCTCACCAGCCCGTTAAAGATCAATCCTGCCTTTTCCCGCTCTCCCATGCCCAGCCAGCAGATGCGGGCCGGCAGACCCTGGAAGGCTATCTTTTCACGGGCTTCCTTTAACCAATGGATCAGGTGTGTGTTCTCCGGGAAGGCCTCTGCAAGGGCTTTATCAGTGGTGTAGATGTCCTCCTGATCGCCGGAAAGTGCCACCCACCGGAAAGGGCCTTTACCCTCGCAAAAGAGAGGACGGATAAACTCAGGCACAAAGCCTTGGTAGTCAAATGCCCTGGCTTCACCGCCCTGGCGGGCAAATTCACGCAGGTTGTTACCATAGTCAAACACCCGGCTGCCCCTTTCCTTCATCTTCAGCATAAAACCAACATGGCGGGCCATGCTTTTCAGGGAACGGCGTTTATATTCTTCCGGATCGCTTTTTCGCAGTGCAATGGCGTCTTCCAGCGCCACCCCTGCCGGCACATAACCGTTCAGCGGGTCATGGGCCGAGGTCTGATCAGTAAGGGCATCGGGTATAATATTATCCTTAAGCAATCGCTCCAGGACATCACCGATATTGCCCACAAGACCCACTGACATGGCTTTACCTTCCTGTTTTGACTTCAGTAATAAAGTCTTTGCTTCTTCATAATCATAGGTCATCTTGTCGATATACCGGGTGGTAATCCTTTTCTCAATACGTTTCGGATCAACATCAACGCCCAGGAATGTATATCCGGCCAGCGTGGCTGCCAGGGGCTGGGCTCCGCCCATACCGCCGAGTCCGCCCGAAACCAGCAGCTTATGTTTTGTGTCTCCGTTGAAATACTTCCGGCCGCATTCGGCAAAGGTCTCGTACGTACCCTGCAGGATACCCTGTGTGCCTATATATATCCAGCTTCCGGCTGTCATCTGGCCGTACATGATCAGCCCTCTTTCCTTCAGTTCGTTGAAATGCTGCCAGTTGGCCCAGGCAGGCACAAGATTGCTGTTGGCGATGAAGACACGTGGCGCCTCAGCATGGGTTTTCACCACGCCAACCGGTTTCCCCGACTGGATCAGCAGACTCTCATCCTCATCCAACTCCAGCAGGTAACGTATGATCTCTTTTACCGCTTCCGGGTTGCGGGCTGCCTGTCCTGTTCCGCCATAAACGATGAGTTCATTTGGGTCTTCCGCCACTTCAGCATCGAGGTTATTCAGCAGCATACGCAGTGGTGCTTCCGTCTGCCAGCTGCGGGCATGCAGCTGATTTCCCTTTGGCGCTTTGTAATTCGGGTGACGTGCATATTGGTTAATAAATTCCGAATAATTCATGGTTTTCATTTTTAAAATCAAGTCCGGTTTTTTCAGCCAATGCTGAGGTAAGGCCGGTTAGTTTCTTTTGTCTTATCAGGTCAACAGCCTTCTCAATATAATCTCCAAGATAGACATCACAGTCAATATGAGGGATGACAGAGCGCACGTGATCATGACAGGCATTCACCAGTGGCCCGGATTTCAGGGGTTTTCTGAAGTCAAATCCCTGGGCGGCACAGAAAAGCTCAATCCCCAGTATCTTTTCAAGATTTGCTGCTATCTGCAGGGCCTTCCTGGCACTTATCGAGCCCATGCTCACATGATCTTCCTGTCCAAGTGAGGTAGGAATACTATCGGCACTGGCCGGAAAACACAGGCTCTTGTTCTCACTTACCAGGGCTGCTGTGGTATACTGGGGTATCATAAACCCGGAGTTGAGGCCGGTCTTTTTCATCAGCAACTTGGGAAGCCCCTCGATAGTGTCCATCAATGACAGGTATATTCGCCGGTCAGCGATGTTCCCAAGCTCGGACGCTGCCAGGGCAGCGTAATCCAAGGGCAGGGCCAGCAGTTGCCCGTGAAAATTGCCTCCGCTTAGAGTTTTATCTTTTCTGAAAATCAGCGGATTATCGGTAACTGAGTTGATCTCCGTTGTTACCAGTTCCTTCAGGTGCAGGTATGCATTGCGCGAAGCGCCATGCACCTGGGGTATACAACGCAGCGAATAGGGATCCTGTACCCGGCTGCAGTTGCGGTGCGAATCAACGATTTCAGACTGCCCGATAAGTGTGCGCATGCGCTGAGCCACATAACGGCTGCCAGCATAGGGCCTCAGGGCATGAAGATCATCGTCAAAAGTCTTTATCGAGCCAAGCATGGCCTCGAGGTTAATGGCCGCCACAATATCGGCATTATCAAGGCAGTTTTGGAAGACATCGAGGAACTGTATAGCATGGGCAGCCATGAACTGGGTGCCGTTAATCAGGGCCAGTCCCTCCTTTGGACCCAGTTCAAGAGGTTGCAGGGAATGTCGTTGTAATATGTCTCCGGCAGGTTTGATTTCATTTTTAAGCTGCACTTTGCCCATGCCGATCAGAGGCAGAAAGAGATGGGCGAGGGGAGCGAGGTCGCCTGATGCGCCCACGGAGCCTTGTGAAGGCACAACAGGTATTACATTGTGGTCGATATGCCAGATGATCCGTTCAAGCGTGTTTTCTGAAATACCTGAAAATCCATAAGCAAGGGAGTGTATCTTCAGTATCAGCATCAGCTTGCTGATGTTGGCGGGGATGGGATCTCCAACCCCCACGCTGTGGCTTAGCAGCAGGTTATATTGGAGTTTTTTGGTGTCCTCTTCCGAGATAATGGTGGTACAGAGCGGGCCAAACCCGGTGTTGATACCGTATACCACATCGTGGTGGTGAACAATGGACTCAATAACCTCGCGGTTTTTCCGGATCTTCTCACGAACTTCGGAAGATAGTATCCCTTTTAGCTTGCCGGAGACCAGTTCTGATGCAATTCCAGGCGTCAGCCGATCATGGCCGTAATGAAATGAATGCATTGTGATTTTAGGTTTAACAATTTTTAACTGATTACGAAACAGTTATGCATAATTTTTGATTGAAGTTATTGCATTTTTACGACATGATGAAGAACATTTGTCAGGGTTCATAATCTTGTCTTTTATGTAACTGGTTCATATAATATTGAAGATTAGTATTTTATTGGTTTTTTGTATTTTATGGCACCGTAGGTGCTAACTGTTTGTAGCAATGACATAGCCATTCATTATTATTTCATACGTCCCGCCGTACGGCGGGACGCGGGGGATAATATAAGACAGATGTGCCTTTTTTGCTACAAACAGGTCGCCACTATGTGGCTTAAAAGAAAGCTTTCATACAAGTTCAATTGAAAAACTTGTTATTCTTCTTGGGGCATTAATGCCCATTATTGAAAGACACAAAAAGTGCCTTGCCGTTATGCCGAACTTGTTTCGGCATCTCCAACATTCAATTGTGAGATACTGATCCTGGTTTATCGGGACAGGATGACAGTTGAGGCGCCTTTTGTGGCAGCCTTATGATCATAGACATATAAAATATTGTCTGTAGCAGCCTGGTTGAGGTTATATTAAAAACTATGAATTATGATAACATTTTTATTAAGCTCAATAATGTTGCTTATACCCTTACAACAAAACAGCTTTAAGGAAAAGCAGCTCAATTACAAACGTGTGAGTCGGGCCTATGAGGAGAAATACGAAGTCTTTAAAAATCTTCTGAAGGATAAAAATATTTCCCTTGAAAAACTCGAGATCTTTCTTCGTATTTATAAATCTGAAGGCATACTGGAACTGTGGGGAAAGGAAAAATCCGAGACAGAGTTCCGGCTGATAAAATGCTATCCCATCTGTTCCTCCTCAGGCCACGAAGGCCCCAAACGCCGCGAAGGCGACCTCCAGGTGCCGGAAGGGTTCTATCATATCAGCCATTTTAATCCCGTAAGCAATTTCTATCTCTCACTGGGTATTAATTATCCCAATGCCTCCGATATGGTGTTGTCTGATAAACACCATCCCGGTGGTAGTATTTATATCCATGGCAATTGCGTGACCATAGGCTGTGTCCCCATTACAGATGAAGAAATAAAGGAGCTTTATATGGCAGCAGTGGAGGCAAAAAACAACGGCCAGCAGACCATCCATGTGGCCATATTCCCCTGCCGGCTGGAAGACGAAGCCTATAGGATACTGACCATTAAACATTCAGGAAACCTGGATTATTGCAATCTCTGGACCGACATGAAAAAAGAATACGATTTCTTTAAGCAGCACCATCGCCAACCCTCCATAACAGTATTAAATAATGGGAGATATCTTGTTAAATAATATGGAAGGTTGTTGCAGTCAAAGCAGAAAGAACAGAAACATTAATCATAGTCCATCATAACAATTTCCTTCAATCTGCGGTTCAGACATTCTTTCTGCCAAATATCATATTTCAGCCTGTATAAAATTGCTATTTTCGTCCTAATATAAAACACAATACAGGAGGATTTATGGCAAGAAAAAACGTTATTATTATCGGAGCCGCAGGCAGGGATTTTCACAATTTTAATACCTGTTTCAGGGACAATGATGATTACCGTGTGGTAGCCTTCACGGCTGCCCAGATTCCCGATATTGCAGGACGGAAATATCCCACAGAACTGGCTGGAAAACTGTATCCCGATGGTATCCCGATATACGCCGAAGCCGATCTCGAAAAACTGATCAAAGAACTAAAAGTCGATGAATGTGTTTTCTCATACAGCGATATTCCTTATAACAGGGTCATGCACATTGGCGCCCGCGTGAATGTCGCCGGGGCTGATTTTAAGATACTGGGCGCAGGTCAGAATATGCTGAGAAGTAAAAAGCCTGTGGTTGCCGTTGGGGCTGTGAGGACCGGATGCGGCAAATCACAGACCTCAAGGCGGGTGATCGAGATCCTCATGAAGATGGGACTGAAAGTTGTGGCCATACGGCATCCTATGCCTTATGGCAACATTGCCAAGCAGAAGGTGCAGCGCTATGCAACCCTGGCCGACCTGGTAAAACATAACTGCACCATTGAAGAAATGGAGGAATATGAACCCCATGTTACACGCGGTAACGTAATCTATGCCGGAGTGGACTACCAGGCCATCCTTGATGCAGCTGAAAATGATCCTGACGGATGCGATGTCATCCTGTGGGATGGTGGTAACAACGATTTTCCTTTTTATAAGCCCGATCTCTGCATAACAGTTACAGATCCGCACAGGGCCGGCCATGAACTGTCGTATTACCCGGGAGAGATCACACTGCGGCTGGCCGATGTGGTGGTGATCAATAAGATCGATACCTCGTCACCTGAGAATATTCAGATTGTACGCGATAATATCACAAAGGTGAATCCTAAAGCCATAGTTATTGATGCTGCCTCGCCTATAACAGTTGATAAACCGAAAATAATCCGGGGTAAAGCCTGTCTGGCTATTGAAGACGGACCAACACTCACACATGGTGAGATGAAAATCGGCGCAGCAACCGTTGCCGCCCTGAAATGGGGCGCCGGCAAAATGGTCGATCCGCGTGAATACGCTGTGGGAAAGATAAAAGAGACTTTCCTTACCTATCCCAATATTGGTACATTGTTACCAGCTATGGGCTATGGAAAACAACAGGTCGATGACCTCGAAAAGACCATCAATGCCACCCCGTGTGATGTTGTGGTGATAGGCACACCCATCGACCTGAACCGCATCGTGAAGATCAACAAGCCATCAGTCAGTGTTTCTTATGAACTCCAGGAGATAGGTTCGCCCAACCTGCAGATGGTGCTGGAGGATTTTGTGAAGAAGATGAAGAAGTGACAAGTGATAAGGGACGAGTGACGAGTAGGGACCAGGGAAGAGGAACAAGGGACAAGCAGTATAAAAGACCTGCCAGAGTCTTCAGGATGTAGTAAAGTACCGATAATCAAGAGGCAGCAGAATGATAATGAGGATTTTACATCATTCTGTTTCTCATTCTCATTCTCATTCTGTTTTCACGGGGTGTTTTTAAAGCAACAAACTGTTAAACAGTAATTTGTATGTTCCGGCCGTGGAAGCGCGAAACTGCGGGTTGAAACTGAAGAGGACCAGCTGGCCTTTGCCTTTTTTAAGCCATACGATGGCCGGTTTATTGCTTAACTCTTCTTCTTTTTCAATATAGCCGCTCAGCAGGATATCCTTTTCGGGATAGGTGCCGATAACCCTGCGATCCATATCAAAATACGGTATTGAGGTAGCAAATACAGGCTTCCCCCTTGAGAAGACTCCTGTTTTCTCCGGCATGCCATAGGTGAGAGGATGATCTTTCAGCAATTCAACCTGAAGAAGGGAACCGGGACAATATAAACCCTTCTTCTTCAAATCTTCTGAAATATCTTTACAGGGTAACTGGAATTCCTCTTTTTCGTCATTTTGTTTATTGATTGCTAACGGTCCCATAAACAAGCCTGTTGACTCGCCCCAGGATACCACTATGCCACCTGCGTCAACAAATTTCAGTACCTGCTGCAGGCCTTCCTTTCCAATGCCTTTCAGCACATCAGGGGGATAGACAGGTGTAAAATATACTTCTTCTGTTATCTTCCGCTTGGCTTCCATCAGAAGGTCCTTATCCTGATCAGGGAAAATCAATACATCGAATTCAGTCTGCAGATTATGATCAGAAAGATCGCCGGGTTTGAGGACAGTGAAAGGAATATTGTATTGATCAAACACAAACCTTGTCCATCCGGCATCCATATCGTGGAAAATACTTTCAATTAAGGCAATTCGCGGTAATGAAATGTTTTCTGCTTTAATGTTCAGGTTATCGGTAACAAATATTGGTTCAATGGTCAGATTATTCAGAATGGCATCAGGTTTACTGCCCTGTTTTAAAGGAGGGATAAGAAAACTTCCTTTTTCTATGGTCTTATTGTTGTATGAGAAAGAGGAGCTTATCCGTTTCACCTCCCTTTTTTCTTTAAATGCTTTGAAGACCACTTTAAAACTTTCATTGCAAGAGGCTGGAAGTATAACAGATATTGTTTCGGAGGGCATATCATTTGAAAACTTCAGTGGAAATGTAACAGGACTTAGATATTGATCAAATATTCCGGGATTTGTATTCATTTCTAAAGTTGTAACGCCCCTGTGAAGTGGCAATGACCAGCTTGTTATGTCATAGGGCTTTATCAGTTCACCACCGGGTGTGTAATGTCTTTCGGGATAGTCCTGTGCTTCCATTACCTCTTTGATAAACGCCCTGAACGGATGAGCCAACGGAATGACATAATCACCTGCAACATAGATTTTGCCATCTGAGATAACATCTTTGCTTAATTCAAAGACAGCAATGCCATGTTCATCCAACAGATTAAGCAGGTTAACCATTTCTCCCGGGTCATGTTGCCGGCGGGG
>JAFGTR010000106.1 GCA_016934055.1 Bacteroidales bacterium
ACCATATCTGGTACGATAACAGAAGCGAATGGCGGTCCGTTGCCGGGAGTGAATATTATAATTAAGGGCACCATCAACGGCACCGTATCTGACCTTAACGGAAGATACACCATAATTGTGCCTGATCAGGATGCGGTTTTGGTATTTTCATATGTTGGCTACCTGGAAGAGCAGGTCGCAGTTGAAAATCAGACCGAGATTAATATCAGGCTTGTTCCGGATATTACCAGTCTTGAAGAGGTTGTTGTTGTCGGCTATGGTACCATGAAAAAGAAGTTAAGCACAGGAGCCAATGCCCATATATCAGATGATGAATTGGATCAAAAACATAGCCTGCGGCTGGAACAGGCTTTACAGGGTCTGACATCAGGCGTACAGATAACCTCAAACTCAGGTCAGCCGGGTTCCAATTTTAAAGTCCGTATCAGGGGTGTGGGCACCATCGGGAATGCCGATCCGCTTTACATCGTTGATGGCGTGCCTACCGGCGATGTATCCTATTTAAGTCCTTCCGACGTTGAATCCGTCGATATTCTCAAAGATGCCGCATCTTCGGCCATATATGGTGCACAGGCGGCCAACGGGGTCGTACTGATTACCACCAAAAAAGGGAAAGCTGGTGAAATGCATATTTCATACGATGGTTATTACGGGGTTCAGAATGTGATCAGCAAAGTCGACGTACTTAATACCAGAGATTATGTAATGCTGATGGATGAGGCTTATATCAATTCCAATCCGAAGTACAGGTCAAACAAAAAATATCCGTATAACCTGCCATTTCTTCCCCAGCTGGACGGAAACGGGGACGTTGCCTATGACAGTGACGGAAATGTATTGATTGATCCGTCGGTATTTGATTCCGTTAAAACGGTCAACTGGCAGGATTATATGTTTACAAAAAATGCACCTGTTCAGAGTCATTCCATAGGCATAAACGGCGGATCCGAAAAAAGCATTTTTTCAGCAGCTGTTAACTATTTTGCACAGGATGGTATAATAGGCACACATGATCAATCTTCTTATGAAAGGATTTCAGCAAGAATAAATTCTGAAACCAGTCTTTATAAAGACATTTTTACGTTTGGCGAAAATATAACTTTTGCCCATACAACGAGTCACGGCATAGGTGTGGGAAATATTTACGGGAATCATGTAAAAGGATTCATCAGTACTTCCCCGACCTTCCTTCCGTATGATGACGCATTTACTGATGGTTATGGCAGGTCGATATATCCTGCAGAGACCAATCCGGTTGCCAGTATGTATTATAAGAACCAGAATATAACCATTAATAATAAAGCGCTTGGTAATGTATACCTTCAGCTTTCACCTATAAAAGGCCTGAAGATTAAAACAGATTTGGGATTTGATGTTTCGATAAGCGAAAACAACAGTTTTACTCCGGTTTATTATTTATCCACACTGGACATCAACCAGCATTCGACTGCAAATATGAGTTTTTACAGAAATTCAAAATACAATTGGGAAAATACGATCAACTACAGTTTTTCATTCGGTAAAAGTAATATGAATGTGCTTGCAGGCAATACTGTTCGTGAAATAACCGGGTACAACACAGGCGGTACGGCTTATGATCTGATCATTCCCGATTTTGAACATGCTATTTTAAGCAATGGCACCAATGACTCCCTGGAAACCAACTATGGTTCAAAAAGCGAGGAATCTTTCCTGTCCTATTTTGGAAGGGTAAATTACAACTATAACGAAAAGATTTTATTTACAGGTGTATACAGGCGGGATGGATCCACAAAGTTTGGCCCGTCCAACAGGTTCGGGAACTTTTTCTCATTTTCGGGGGGTTATATTCTCACCGAGGAAGAATTCCTTAAATTTACCTGGCTTGATTTCTTAAAAATCAGGGCAAGCTGGGGACAAAACGGTAATGATAACATTACTCCTTTTTCCTACCAGTCATTAATCAGTTTATCCGATAAAAATTATTATTTCGGTAATCCGATGACAAAATTTATTGGCGCAGCCCCCGATCAGATTCCCAATGCATCGATAAGATGGGAAACAGCCACCATGACGGATATAGGGTTCGATGCCCGCTTATTCAACAGCATTACATTTACATTTGACTGGTATAAAAAATTTCAGAAAGACTGGTTGGTAACCATACGGGTTCCCGAACTGACCGGAATTCTTAATGACAATTCCTACCCGATCGGGAACGGAGGTGATGTTTCAAACACCGGGGTGGAAATAGCGCTTGGATACCATAAAGCTATAGGTGATTTTAATTTCAGCATTAATGGTAATTTTTCATACAATAAAAACAAGGTGCTGCATATTCCTACTGTAGACAGCATCATTCATGGCCAAACCGGTGTATTGTACACCAACTTTGAAGAATTTTACAGGGCCGAAGATGGTTATCCTTTATCTTTTTTCTGGGGATATAAGACAAACGGAATATTCCAGGATTCTGCACAGATCAGTCAATATACCCATAATGGCAAGGTAATTCAGCCCAACGCCAAGCCCGGTGATGTAATTTTTCAGGACCTGAACGGCGATGGGATCATCAACACGGAAGATAAAACGATGATAGGAAATCCATGGCCGAAGTTCATTTATGGGTTATCGTTCAGTTCAACATACAAAGGTTTTGATCTCTCGTTTGTTTTACAGGGAGTGTATGGGAATGATATTGCGAATGGAATAAGTTCAATGAATACCCTTAGTCCCAACAAAACAGCCGATGCTTTGGAAAGATGGCATGGCCCGGGAACATCAAACAGGATGCCCAGAATGACAGACGGAGCCGATGCCAACAAAAACTGGAGAAACTTTTCTGATCTGTATATTGAAGATGGTTCTTTCCTAAAAGTCAGGAGTATCAACTTCGGTTATGACTTTTCCGGTGTTCTGCACAAGTTCACTATAACACAATGCAGGTTGTATGTTTCTGTTGTCAATGCCTTTACTTTTACCAAATACAAAGGATTTGATCCTGAAGTCGGATATGGCGATCATGATTATTCACGTTATCAAAATATGTCAACGGGGATTGACCTGGGCACCTATCCGCAATCGCGTCAGTTTCTACTGGGATTAAATGTTAAATTTTAAATGAAACCCTTTACAACACAATGAATATGAACAAGATTAAAATATTGGCCGGGCTGTTATTCTTTATGTTCCTTATAGGATGCAGTGAAGATTTTCTTGACAAACAGCCTTTCGATAAGGTAACATCAGGAACCTTTTATAAAACAAGTGAGGATATCGATCAGGCTGTTACTGCAATTTATGATGTATTGCAACGTGATTCCTGGAATGCCCCGAATCTGATTGCGGAATCAATGTCTGACAACTGTTCGGGAGGCGGAGGAATCGTAGATGGTTTTGGTCAGAACGAGTTTGATCAGTTCTATTGTATCGATGCGGACCTGGCTGATCCGAACTGGCAAAATGGTTATCTCGGCATTTACAGGGCTAACCTGGTCATTGAGAATATAGGAAACGTAAACTGGGCGTCCGGTGAGAGCGGATTGGCGGCTAAGTATACAGGTGAGGCCCGGTTTTTAAGGGCCTATTTCTATTTCAATCTGGTTAAAATATTTGGTCATATTCCCCTGGTGACCAAAATACTTTCCCCGGATGAAGCCTATATCCCACAAGCAGAGCCTGAAGATATATACAGATACATCGCCGAGGATCTGGTTTATGCCATCGAGAACCTTCCTGCTACCCCGCCGGGTCCAGGACCCAATGCCGGAAGGGCAACAAAATGGGCTGCAGAGGCAATGCTGGCGAGAGTGTGGCTTTTTTATACCGGTTATTATAAAAAATCTGATATTGCCGGAATCGTTACAAAATCACAGGTCACCAATTATCTGGATGATATTATAACAAATGGTGGTTTTGCATTATTGCCGGAATTCTCCGGTTTATGGGAATTGAATGAAAGCAACGATTATAATAAAGACAATATTGAGACCCTCTTTGCCATTAAATATACCTATCTCGGGCACGGCGACTGGGGTATTAGTGATGGTAACCGATGGCAGGTTATGGTGGGACCCCGGAATAAGACTTATGTGCCCTTTGCTAAAGGATGGGGTATCTTTCCTGTAAATCCAAGTATTTATTATGTATACGATACAGCTGATACCCGAAGGGATGCTACTATTGTCAATTGGGAGGAATTCCTGGGACCTGGTGTATATGATGTTTCAGATCAAAGGCAATACACCGGTTTTGGATGGAAAAAATACGGTGCAAAAGCCTTTTCTGAAAATCAGACTGTTGCTGAAGGATACGGCGGCAATTTTATGATTGACAATTTTCAGGATCTGACCATTCTGCGTTATGCTGATGTTTTATTGATGGCCGCGGAATTGCACCTGGGTGACGGAAAAGATGTTGAATATTTTAACAAGGTTAGGGACAGGGCATTTCAGGATGATGCCCACCGGTTAACGGTTCTGACGATTCAGGATATCATGGAAGAAAGAAGGCTTGAATTTGCCCTGGAAGGGTTGCGTTATTACGATCTGTTGCGTCAGGGCCTGGATGTAACCAAGGCGGCCATAGAAGCCAACAGTTTTCAAACCGATGAATTTCCCGTTTCCTTTCCATCGGACAAGGGTTTTGAAGGATTTCTCAAGATACCTGAAACACAGGTCGGCGTATCGAATAACACCCTGAAACAAAGTGATTACTGGGAAAGCGCAGCGAGCAATTCACCCACACATTAATAAAATTGCATGGATTATTATTGCAAAGAAAATAAAGTCAGGGATTCATTTCCCGACTTTATTTTCCTTGTCGGCAATGTAAGCAGATCCCGTGGTTTTACCCTTCAGATCTTATCAGAAGAAACAATCTGCGACGGATTCTTTCCGAACTCTTTTTTAAAACAGGTAGTGAAATAATTCGGATCACTGAACCCGGTTTGATAAGCGGCCTCAGAAACCCTAAAGCCATCTTCGTAAATAAGCTTATAGGCCCTTCTCAACCGGATGGATTTAATCAGATTATTCGGAGTGTAATCCGTCAGCGACTTTATTTTCCTGTGCAATTGCGGAAGACTGACCGCAAAATGCTCTGAGAGCAATTCAACATTCAGCTTCTGATTCATTATATTTTCTTCAATAAAAAGTTTTAGTTCAAGCACAAAGTCAATGTCTTTCTTAGGCAGGATTTTTTGCATGTTTTCAGCGCTGTCAATCCCCAGAAATTTTTTCCGGAGTGTTTTCCTGTTCTCCAGTATTGAGTATACCTGTGCATCCAGCAA
>JAFGTR010000107.1 GCA_016934055.1 Bacteroidales bacterium
GATTTCTTTGTGGCGATGTTGTGCTATAAATATGAGACTCCTAAAGGAGTCGGATTTCTTTGTGGCAATGTTGCGCTATAAACATACGACTCCTAACGGAGTCATGTTTCAGCATGCCAATGTTTGACTTTAAACATACGCCATATGCCTTCCAGCAGGCAGGGATTGCAAAAACAAAGGTTGAAAGCAAGACCCGTTTCCAGTTTTGATTGCCAGGTGTGCTCCTAAGTCACTCTTGCACAGTATATGACTTTTACCATTTTATGCACCTTTAATATCTAAAAGTCCACCTGTTTTGATTGATCCCGGTATAATTTTAAATGTTTTTCACCACGAATCATTTAAACCATTCATCAAATGAAAACCGGAAAAAACAGAAAAAAAATGTTGTCTGACCAACCCTTACGACTTCAGCACAACGTTATTCTGACCTTTACGGCGTTGTTTCTGCTTTCTTTTGTGAACATGGCATTCTCTCAGCCACCCAGCCACGATCCTTCCCGTATGATCAGAAACAACGACGGCAGGTATTGGATCTTTACCACCGGCCAGGGCGTCTGGTGCATGTCATCGAGCAACACCAACTTTTCTGACTGGCGGGCTGAATCTACACCGTTTGGCAGCTCCTGGCCAAGCTGGATCAGAAACTATGTGACGAATTTCAGGGGTAATTTCTGGGCTCCCGACGTCATTAAAATGAACAGCAAGTATTACCTGTATTATTCATGTGCAGGTGATGGCGCTCCTGCTGCAATCGGCGTAACCACAGCTACCAATCTAACCGGTCCGTGGACCGATCAGGGCATGGTGGTGGCCGGCAACAACGCCATTGACCCTTCCCTGCTGCAGGATGGCACCAATCTCTGGATGACCTGGGGCAACTGGGTCGGGGGTATCGACCTCTGCCAGCTTAGCACTTCAACCGGCAAAAGGCTGAATTCCACCACGTATCATCTGGTCAGCGGCGAAGTTGAAGGCCCCTGCTTAATCAAAAACGGGGGTTATTATTATTTGTTCTATCAGCGAGGCTTATGCTGTAATGGCGTAAACAGCACTTACTATGTTGTCGTAGCCAGGTCATCGAGTGTAACCGGGCCCTATACCGGTGAAAGAGTCTTTTTACCGAACCGGGACGGACGGTACATCGGTCCGGGTCATATTGGCTATGGGGAAGGTAAACTAACCTACCATTTTTATGATGGCAATGACAACGGAAATGCCAAACTGATGATCACCACCCTGGGCTGGGTGAACGGATGGCCTGTTGCAGGTGCATCCTCAACCACTCCTACAGGGGTAGTATCCGGCGGCACTTACCGGATGACACCACGCCACAGCGGCAAGGCAGTGGACGTTCAGAACTGCGGCACCGCCAACGGCACTAACGTCCGGCAATGGTCATGGCTGAACAATACCTGCCAGCAATGGGTCTTTACCGATGCCGGAAACGGCACCTGGCGCATATCACCTGCCAATGCCACAGGAACTGCTCTTGACGTGACAAATTGTTCGGGATCCAATAATGCCAATATCCAGCTCTGGAGCTGGCTCAATAATAACTGTCAGAAATGGCAGCTCGTCGATAAGGGTGGCGGATATTACCAGATCAGGTCGGTCGCCAGCGGGAAATGCCTCGACGTAGCCAGCAGGTCAACAGCCGATGGTGCCAACATCATCCAGTACACCTGCGGAAGCGGATACAATCAACAATTTTCGTTCTCAAGGCTGAAAAGCACGGAATCATATGAAGATGTCCTGATAACAAAACCGGATGAGACGGAAATCTTTGTATATCCCAATCCTTCTGACGGCAATTTTATGATCAATACAGCTGCTATCGGGTCGGATAACCGTATAACAATAAAGATCATGGATTTCTGCGGAAAGATGGTTTATCATGATGCGTGCATCAGCAATGGTGATCTTCTCAGTATTCAGACTGATTTACGTCCCGGAAGCTATATCTTATTTCTTGAACATGAAAAGGGAACGACAGTGAATAAACTCCTTATCCGTTAGTCTCCCTGAAAAAATAAGATTACAGTAATTATCGGAATAAACAGTAATCTGATGCCCTGACAGGGTCTTCTACCCTGTCAGGGTTTAAAATGCAACATTATCCTCCCCTGCCCCCTTTCCTATTGTCTTTTATCATTGATATTAACTCTTTATAGAATATAATTGTTGCTTATTGAATATTGCGGGCAAACCTATAATATCAGGCAATGCCTGGAAACATATGTCCGACTGAAGTGCACGTGTCCCTTTTTAAACGGGAACCTCAGCCGAACTGGGAAACGCATCGTATAGCCCACCGCTTCCTATCGGATTACCTGTATTTTTGATTACATTCATCTTAATTTTTGTTAAACACTGCAAAAACATGCCTGTATTTCGATCACTGAGAGATCGCATGTTTAGAACATAAAGTTCATATAACAACAGCCGATCCCGGCGGGATCGCATGTTTATAGCACAACATTCGCCAATCACCTACCGACCCCGTTAGGCCTGCCTGCCGTCCCGGCAGGGGTCGCACTTTGATCTTTGATCTTTATTCTTTGATCTCAGTTTTTGATTCTTGATTCTTGGGCCCTGGTTCTATCAAAGATGAATCACCTCCCCGTACGCTGCTGCTGCTTCCATGATGGCTTCACTCATTGTGGGGTGTGGGTGAATGGATCTGATCATTTCATGGCCCGTGGTTTCAAGGTTACGGGCAACCACTATTTCGGCGATCATCTCGGTTACATTGGAACCGATCATATGCGCTCCCAACAATTCGCCGTACTTAGTATCAAAGATAAGCTTGACGAAGCCTTCCTTGTGCCCGGCCGCCTTGGCCTTTCCCGATGCGGTGAAAGGGAATTTCCCGACCTTGATCTCATACCCGGCCTCTTTTGCCGCTTTTTCGCTATAGCCGACAGAGGCTACCTCCGGCATGGTATAGGTACAGGCCGGTATATTTTTATAGTTAACCGGTTCAGGGTTTTTTCCGGCGATATTTTCTACACATACAATACCCTCTGCCGAAGCCACATGCGCCAGCGCAGGTCCCGGAACGATATCGCCAATGGCATAGATGCCTTCAACATTAGTACGGTAAAACTTATCAACTTTTACCTTGCCGTTTTCGACTTCGATACCCTGTTCTTCAATGCCCAGTCCTTCGAGATTTGATGTTATGCCAACAGCTGATAACACCACATCGGCCTCCCTGGTCTCCTCTCCTTTAGCCGTCTTAATCACCACTTTGCATTTTTTCCCCTTGGTATCAACCGATTCAACTGTTGCCGATGTCAAAACCTCCATCCCGGCTTTCTTAAACGACCGCTCCAGCGCCTTTGAAACCTCCTCATCTTCCAGCGGGACAACATTGGGCATGTACTCCACCAGCGTCACCTTAGTGCCGATGGCATTATAAAACCAGGCAAATTCACTGCCTATAGCCCCCGATCCGACAACCACCATCGACCCGGGTTTTTTCTTCAGGGTCATGGCCTCCCTGTACCCGATGATATTTTTGCCATCCTGCTTCAGGCTGGGAAGCTCGCGGGAACGGGCTCCTGTTGCAAGGATTATATGAGGGGCTTTAATCATAAGCTTTTTACCATCATTTGTCTTTACCTCAACCGTGCCTTTATCAGCCAGCCGTCCTGTTCCCTGTATATGTTCTATTTTGTTCTTTCTGAAAAGAAACTGAACTCCTTTGTTCATTTCTTCAGCAATGCCGCGGCTGCGGGCAACCATCTTTTCAATGTCAGCTGATATCCTGCCTTCAAACGCAATGCCATACTCAGCAGCATGGTTCAGGTTCTCATATACAAGTGCACTTTTAAGCAAAGCCTTTGCCGGAATGCATCCCCAGTTCAGGCATACACCCCCCAGTTCAGCTTTTTCTACCACACAGACTTTCATTCCCAGCTGGGCTGCCCTGATAGCAGCAACATAACCGCCGGGACCACTGCCTATAATGACAAGTTCAAAATTCATTCTGGTTTATATTAAATATTACTACAATTCGAAGCCTGTAAACAATATAGTATTAACCACATGCCGCATGATTTGTTCAACAGGAATATTAACGCCTGTAATTCAGTTTAATAAACCTCCTATTGAAATACTTCTCCAACAATGCTTTTGCCGGTGCAAAAGGTGATATCTCGCCTGCGGTCACAAGTTTTTCATAGTGCTGCAACAGCTTTTTTATCCTTGTATCGTTGTAAAAACTATCCCTGAGAGTCTGATTAATGGTTTCATACATCCAGTAACACGACTGATCCTTTCTGTTGCTTTCAAAGTAGCCATTGGATTTTACCAGTCCGGTATATTCAAGGATGCTGTCCCATATCTCGTCGATACCTTCACCAGTCCTGGATGAGCAGGTTAACACCCTGGGTATCCATCCTGAGTCACTGGGAGGAAACAGGTGCAGGGCGTTCGAAAACTCAGCTCTGGCGCGCTCGGCACGGGCAATGTTCTCTCCGTCGGCTTTGGTTATGGCAATTGCATCAGCCATTTCCATAATACCCCTTTTGATGCCCTGCAACTCATCACCTGCGCCGGCCAGCATTAATAAAAGGAAGAAATCTACCATTGAATGTACGGCTGTCTCACTCTGCCCTACGCCAACCGTTTCAACAAAAATAGTATCGTAGCCGGCGGCCTCACAAAGAATAATAGTCTCACGTGTCTTACGGGCTACACCGCCAAGAGAACCAGCCGAGGGAGAAGGTCTGATGAAAGCATTGGCATGAGAGGAAAGTTCTTCCATACGGGTTTTATCTCCCATTATGCTGCCCCTTGACCTCTCACTGCTTGGGTCTATGGCCAGAACAGCCAGCTTGTGAAAATCATGTACCAGCTTAAGGCCGAGAGATTCAATAAAACTACTTTTACCAACGCCAGGGACTCCTGTAATGCCTATCCTTAAAGAATTTCCTGAATAGGGAATGCACTTTTCGAGAATTTGCTGTGCCACCTCGGTATGAGCAGGTAGGGAACTCTCAATGAGCGTTATGGCCTTTGAAAGAATGGTTAGGTTTCCCTTCAGTATGCCCTCGGTAAATTCATCGACTGTGGGCAACCCTTTGCGCTTTGCTTTATAACGTTTAACTGAGTCCTCATCAATCAAAGGAGGCTGCGATACACCATTTACAAGGGTAAGCGTACTTTTGTTTTCCCTTTTTTCTGTCTTTTCCCGGTCGGCTTTTTTGGTCATCTTGCCTTTGGCTTTATGGTATCTGTGATGAAGGACTTTCGACAAATGCCTTAATCCATAAAATAGTCTTGGGCCGTCTGGGATCATTGGTGATGACGGTGACAGCCTTTTTGTCTGCTCCGCCACGACCACGAGTATCATACTGTACTTTAATAACCGTTGATTCACCCGGGGTAATAACAGTCTTTGAGGGTTGAACCGCAGTACAGCCGCAACTGGCATTAACTTTTCTCACATAAAGGTCTGATCTGCCTTTATTGGTCAGCAGAAAACCATGTTCAACCCTGGTGTTGACAGGTACTGAACCAAAATCATGTGTATTGGTATCAAATATGGCAACAGGAGATCTGGAAAACTGTTCCGCTGTCATGGCCGAAAAATCTTCCTTCACATTGGCTGTAAGGCTGATGGTATTGCGGGGCATCAACTCACCGTTAACTGTAAGCAGAAGCCTGTCAATAATAAAATCCCAGTCATTTCGTTTTGCAGATGAAAAAATGAATACTATTCTGCCCATCTCGCCCGGAGGAATAACTTCAGGTTCAAATCGCACAGAAATATGATCGGGGATCTTCAAAAAACCAGGCCTGACACTTTTTTCAGAAGAACTGTTCACCATGTTGATACTGGCCGTATCTGTACTTCCCATAAAAACATCACCGAAAGAAGCGTGGACGGTCTGAAGCATCAAATCCCCAATAGCATACCTGTAACCCAGGGCGCTGACAAGCTTTGATTTTTCAGCCGGGATAACGGTGCCTTTTATGGTGAGGATATGCCTTGGAGGGTCAGCATTGCAGATAACGGTGATGGACTTTGAAAAAGGGCCGGGCCGGTTCTTCGGATCAAATTTCACCTTTATACTGCCTTGCCGGCCGGGAACAACCGGTTCTTTAGTCCATTCAGGCGTGGTGCATCCACATGTGGCTTTTACATCATTCAGGATCAAAGGGACTCTTCCGGTATTTGTATACTCAAATTCATAAAATACCGGACCATCTGCCTCCTTAATAGTGCCAAAATTATAATCAGCCGTATGAAATGAAATGCCTGGCTTCAGAAATTGTGCAGATGAAAATGGAACCTGATAAAGCATGATCAGGAGAGCAATGACTGTCTTAACCTTCATAAAACTATTTTGTTGTAATGATTCACAAAATTATAAATTCTTCATGTATATAACCCGGGTTGATTGTATATTCCCAATAATAAATTAATTTTATCATCCGTTTTAACCATTTCACGGGGTATGATGATGAAGGTCTTTAGGATATCAACCTTGATTTTGGTATCGTTTGTTTTTGGGAAAGAAATAAATGCCCAGTTTTACAACGGGCATCAGATGAGTTTTGGCAAAAACCGTGTACAATATAATGACTACGTATGGTCGTTTTACCGCCATGACAGATTTGATGTGTATTTTAACGAGGACGGTCCTGTTTTGGCCGAATATGTTGCCGACTACGCAAATGATATGGTACCAAAAATTGAATCGTTTTTTGACTATTCACTCGATAACCGCATCATCTTTATGGTTTATAACCGCCTGTCCGATTTCAGGGAGAGTAACATAGACCTGGTTACCGGCAATGAAGAGTATAATATCGGAGGTGTTACAACCATAAGCCGGAACAAAGTATTTCTCTATTTTGAAGGCGATTATAACCTTTTTGATATACAGATAAGAGCCGCCATAACAAGGGTATTGCTGAATGAGATGTTGTTTGGCAATGCTTTAAAGGACAATGTAACCAATTCAACCCTTATTGCCATACCCGAATGGTTCTCCGAAGGACTGATCTCTTATCTTTCAAACCGGTGGGATTTTCAGATTGAAAACCGTGTTAAAGACGGCATAGTATCGGGAAAATATGAAAAGTTCAACAGGCTTACAGGGATCGATGCCATATATGCCGGTCATTCTTTCTGGAAATTTATTGCTGACACCTATGGCGAATCAGTGATCCCCAGCATAATATACCTGACCCGGATCAATAAATCCACCAAGGCAGGTTTCCTGAATGTGCTGGGCCTCACGTTGAAAGAATTATCCTATGAATGGATGGGATATTATATCAACCTCTTTGAATCGGATGAACAATCTCAGAAAGTTCCTGAAACAGGTAAATTGCTCAAAAGAACCAAAAAGGGAGTGGTCTACCAAAACCTGAGCATCAGCCCGAGTGGCAATTATGTTGCCTATGTCACCAATCATATGGGACAGTATAAAATATGGCTGTATGATCTGCAAAACGGCAAAAAGAAGAAAATATTCAAAAAAGGCTATAAGCTCGAACAAATCACTGATTATTCTCATCCCGTCCTGACCTGGCATCCTTCCGGCCGCATCCTGTCATTCATTACTGAGGAAAAAGGAGGTTTGAAACTGAATTATTACATCCTCAACGAAAAGAGTACACTGGTTAGAAACCTGCTTTACTTTGAGAAGGTGCTGGATTATTCTTTTTCCGACGATGGCTTAATGCTCGTTATGTCTGCCGTGATCAAAGGCCAGACTGATATTTATGTGCATAACCTGGCATCTTCCACCAACCAGCAAATAACAAACGACCAGGCCAATGACTGGTCGCCCCGGTTTATTAATCATTCACAACAGATCATTTTCAGTTCCGACCGTATGTCGGATACACTTTCCGTCGCCACACCGGGCCGGAAGAGAGCCATTACAAATGATTTGTTTATATATGACTTTGCATCAGGCAAGGATGTCCTTATGAGACTTGAAGACGGGAAGTATGTCAACAAATACGAACCCGAAGAAATATCACGAAATCAGTTCATACAACTGAATGACCAGACCGGTATTGTAAACCGTTACCTTTCAGAATTTGACAGCACCATCAGCATGGTAGATACAACCATACATTACAGGTATTATGCCCGTACAAAACCGATCACGGATTATAGCCGGAACATACTTGAACAGGATTATAACACAACCACGGGGTCTGTTGGGGAAATATTCCTTAACAAAGGACGTTACAGCCTTTTTGTAAATCCGTTGGATATCAGCAATGCAACAGGTAACAGTCAGAAAAAAACCGAATCAAGAAAACGGATCAGCCAGCAGATGAAACTGGAAGACAGCCTGAGAAATTACAATCAACAGGTACTTTCAGTGGAAGCCATAACGGAAGATGGCGTCATCATTGACGATGACACAGTGAAAGTTGGCAGCGATGTGATCGATATAAACAAATATGTTTTTGAACTTGAAAAGATAAACCTCTATAATGAAAAACTGCGTAAGAAAAATGCTGTGATAAAGGCAGATACTTCAGAAGAAAAGCAACCGAGAATCAGGATTTATCAGACGGCCTTTTATCAGAATTACCTGGTCAGCCAGGTTGACTTTAATTTCTTAAATGCCTCATATCAGGCTTTTACAGGAGGTGCTTTTTATTTTAACCCTGGATTCAACGTTTTATTCAAACTCGGCACCAATGACCTCTTTGAAGATTATAAAATCACAGGGGGTATAAGGATGTCTCCTGATTTTGACGCCAATGAATACCTCGTTAGTTTTGAAAATCTGAAGAGACGACTTGATAAATCAGTTGTTTTTCACAGGCAGGCTTTCAAGAATACAGGCAGTGAAGGTGATATATCCTTCCTTGTGAAAACCCACACCCATCAGCTTTCCTATATCATGCGGTATCCATTCGACCAGGTGAGATCATTAACAACCACGGTTAACGTACGAAATGACAGGTCAGTTTTTCTGTCAACCGGACCTTACACCCTTGCCCGCCCTGATGAAAACAAGGTATGGGCCGGATTAAAACTTGAATATATCCATGACAACACAAGGCATCTTGGATTGAATCTTTACAGCGGTTTGCGCTATAAGATTTTCGCGGAGTTTTACGAACAGGTGTATGACGACTATAATGAACTTATCGTATTCGGGGCAGATGTCCGGCATTATACCCGTATACACCGGAATCTGATATGGGCAAACCGTGTTGCCTGGAGCTCCTCCCAGGGAAGTTCCCGCATCATCTATTACCTGGGCGGGGTGGATAACTGGATTAACCTGACGCCTAACAAAAACCCCACTTTTATACCCTTCTCCGAAATCTCGATTAATACTAAACAGAACTATGCTTATCAGGCTGTCGGAACCAATATGAGAGGTTTCTCCCAGAACATAAGGAATGGTAACAATTTTGCTGTTTTCAACTCAGAGATCCGTTTCCCGGTCATTAAGTACCTCGCCAATTATCCGATGAGCAACAGTTTTCTTGAAAATTTCCAGCTGATCGGCTTCTTTGATGTTGGCACCGCCTGGTCAGGTCCCACACCCTGGGCAGGAGAAAATGCTTACGATAACGACGTCATCGTCAGCGGCCCCATCACCATAACCATTGATGCAGACCGCGACCCCATTGTTGCCGGTTATGGTTTCGGACTCCGGTCAAAATTGCTGGGCTATTTTATACGACTTGACTGGGCATGGGGTATCGAAAACTACCAGTTGCTGCCACGCATATTTTATTTTTCCATGAGCTTAGACTTTTAATCCTATGAACATAAACGACATTATTATTCTTATACTCATAGGGCTTTCAGCCGGCTTCATATCCGGAGCCCTTGGGGTTGGAGGGGCCATCATTATTGTCCCCGCTCTGGTATTCTTTTTTCATATGTCACAGCATGCAGCGCAGGGGACAAGCCTGGCTGTATTATTGTTCCCTATAGGGATACTGGCATTCTTAAACTATTACAGACACGGGCATGTGAATTTCAGGGTTGCCCTTATTGTCATGCTGGCCTTTATTGTTGGCGGCTATTTTGGCTCCCTGGTATCTGTTAACCTGCCGGCCAGGACTCTGAAAATTTTGTTCGGTGCCCTCATGCTCGTCGCCGGCATGAAGATGATTCTTGAAAAACCCTAAACCGCTAAACAGCTTAACAAAAATGATCACAACCGAAAGACTCAAATCCACAGCTGATCCCCTGTTAAAAGAGATCATCGCCATCAGGCGGCATCTGCATCAGCATCCTGAACTGTCTTTTGAGGAACATCAGACCGCCGCCTTCATCGAAGAACAGCTTAAAAAGGAAGGAATATCCTACAGGAAAGGATTTGCCGGCACAGGTATTGTGGGTGTGATCAAAGGAAAAAATCCGGCTTCAAAGGTGGTTGCCCTGCGGGCCGATATGGATGCACTTCCGATAAATGAACAGAACGACGTAGAATACAAATCAAAGTCAGCAGGGAAAATGCACGCCTGCGGTCACGACGCCCATATGGCCGCCTTACTGGGCGCTGCAAAGATCTTAAATGCCCTGAAAGCAGAAATGGGAGGTACTGTTTTACTGATCTTTCAGCCGGCAGAAGAAAAGCTGCCCGGCGGTGCCCGGCAAATGATCGATGAAGGAGCATTGAAGGATCCCCGGCCTGACATCATAATCGGACAACACGTAATGCCCGGTATGCCGAGCGGAAAAGTAGGCTTTCGCGCCGGCATGTATATGGCTTCATCAGATGAAATATACATTACCGTAAAAGGGAAGGGCGGACATGCCGCCATGCCGCATCAGGTAATTGATCCGGTAGTCATTGCATCAAGCATTATTGTTGCCCTGCAACAGGTCGTAAGCCGGTTTTCCAATCCGCTCCAGCCAACTGTTCTTTCATTTGGTTCAGTGGAAGCCAAAGGTGCAGTGAACGTGATCCCTGATTGTGTAAAGCTGGAAGGCACATTCAGAACATTGGATGAAACTTGGAGAGCAGAAGCACATAAGAAAATCACCACCCTGGCCAAAAGCATCGCTGAAGGCATGGGAGGCTCATGTGACATAACCATTAAAAAAGGATACCCTGTGCTGACAAACGACCCGGAACTTACAAAAAAAGCCATGGACTATTCAGCCCGGCTGCTGGGAGATGAGAATGTAACCGAAATGGATGTACGCCTTACATCAGAAGACTTCGCTTTTTATTCAAGTGAGTTCCCTGCTGTCTTTTACCGGTTTGGTACTTCCGACAACAAGGGTCATTACAGTTCACAACTGCACACAGCTACCTTTGACATAGATGAAAATGCCCTTTATACAGGGATGACAAATCTGGCATGGCTGGCTCTTTCCTTTCTCGAATAAAATCTGACAACATTGATGATCCGCGAGTATCATTCCCCATTGTGAAAAAGTTAACAATCTTCTGCAATAATCATTTTTTCATTTAAACGAATAATTTATATTTGCTCTTGTAACTTAAAATTTTGATGTTATGGCTTATATTATTAGTGATGAATGCACTGCTTGTGGTACATGCCTGCCGGAATGTCCGTCTGAAGCTATTTCTGAAGGCGATATCTATGTTATCGATCCCGACAAATGTATTGATTGCGGTGCATGTGCTGATGTCTGTCCGGTAGAAGCTATCAGTCCGGCATAATTCAAAATCCAGCATAAATAACAAAAGTCCGTTCACAAAAACGGACTTTTTTGTTTCAGGATTATGGTGCTTTTTTTTATTTTTAATCAGTCAATCCCTTTATGCAGTGCAAGACAAGAAATTACAGCCAGTCTGGTCGGAAGAAATTGTGATACGCTCATTTGACATCGACTTAAAAAACAGGCTTAAGATCAGCAGCCTCTGTAATTATTTCCAGGAGGTTGCAGGACATCATGCGGAACACCTGGGGCTTGGATTTCATCATATGCGGAATGCTGGTCTTGTGTGGGTATTGTCACGGCTTGAAATTGCCTTTGATCAGTTTCCGGCCTGGAATGACCATGTGACCATTCAAACCTGGCCAACAGGCAATGAAAGGCTGTATTACCGGAGGGAATTCCTTGTCAGCGACAAAGACGGGCAAAAACTTATTAAGGCCGTCTCCTTCTGGCTTTTAATAAACAGTCAAAATAAACGCCCAAAAATTCTGCCACTGCCCGAAGAAGTTGAAAAACAAAACACCAAACGTTATGTAATGCAGGCCATGGATGAGACCATCCCCTCTCCGGCCCCCGAAGAAACCACCATTATCCCGGTTCGATACGGAGACCTCGACATAAACCAGCATGTGAATAATGTCAGTTATGTATACTGGATAACTGATCTTTTTCCTGCTGATTACCACTATAATCATGTTCCGGCTTTCTTTCGCATTGATTTCAAACAGGAGGTGAAAAACAACGAGTCGGTACAGATCATAAAAAGCAGGAAGGGAAACGATTTCATTATTGAAGGTAAAAATTGTGCTGATCATAAAACATGCTTCCGGTCTTTCGTCTCTTTCAGTGATATCTGACCGGCTCTTCAGAAAGACCCAATATCTTAACCCTTTCTGTTATTTTAAATTTGTTATGTTATCTTTGTTTCACCACCATTTTTTACTATGATGCAGGTCCTTAATGATTTTCTATTAAAGCTTGACCAATACCTCGGGAGCCATTCCTGGTTTGTATACCTGCTTGTGGGGACAGGCCTTTTTTTTACATTATATCTGAAATTCCCTCAAATAAGATATTTCAGGCATGCCTTTAAAATCACCAAGGGTAAATTCGACCGCAAAGGGGATACAGGTGATGCTTCACATTTCCAGGCCCTGGCAACAGCGTTATCCGGAACTGTGGGAACAGGCAACATAGCCGGTGTTGCCCTGGCCATTCACCTGGGGGGACCGGCAGCGCTCTTCTGGATGCTTGTGACCGCTTTCCTGGGTATGACAACTAAATTTGTCGAAGTCCTGCTTTCCCATAAATACCGCGATTTTGTCGAAGACGGCACAGCAGCAGGAGGGACGATGTATTATATGAAAAAACGGTTGAATATAACCGTAAAAGGCAAAACAATCAGAACCGGCTATGTTCTCGGCGGAATATTTGCCGTAGCCACCATACTGTGTTCTTTCGGTACGGGCAACCTGCCACAGATCAACAATATTGCGTATTCCATGTTTCAATCATTTGGCATCAACCAGATAGTAACCGGCGCGATACTATCGGTACTGCTTTCACTGATCATCATCGGCGGCATACGCAGCATTGTAAAAGTCACCTCCAGGCTCGTGCCGGTGATGGCTGTCGTTTATTTCATCGGCGCCCTTTGCGTTCTTCTATACAATTACAGCAACATCCCCGAAGCCATAATTTCTGTTTTCCGTGATGTTTTTACAGGGACAGCCGCCACAGGAGGATTCCTGGGGGCAGGCTTTGCTTTTGCTTTCAACCGGGGTGTAAACAGGGGGTTGTTCTCAAATGAGGCGGGTCAGGGATCTGCACCCATTGCTCATGCTGCAGCACGGGCACACGAACCGGTCTCCGAAGGCATGGTGGCCATCCTCGAACCCTTTATCGATACGATAGTTATTTGTTTCTTCACCGGAATAACACTTATCTCTTCCGGTGTATGGAATGACAAAATAGAGAACAGATTTCAGCCTGCCGACACCGAAATCCTGGCGGGCATTTATTCCGATGCTGATATGACAGGCCGGAAAGCACTCCTTCTTCACCTGAAGAACGAAAAGACCCTGCCCCTCTTTACGGGCAGTATGAAGGTTGAAAACGGACTTGTAACAGATCCCGTAACCATTCTTAACGCCCGTTCTGTCGCTGAAGCCATCACGATATATGATGTCAACAATGAGCGTTTCACGGGAACGCTCGTCATTGAAAACGGTAAGATCGCAACGGATAATCCATCGCATTATGTGCGCGGGAAATCACTTATGCACAGTGCAGCTCTCACCAACGAAGCCTTTAAACAAAGTTTCTTCGGCGCCTGGGGCGAATATATCGTATCCATCAGCCTGCTGCTGTTTGCCTTTTCAACGGCCATATCATGGTCTTATTACGGCGACAGGGCTGTCACCTTCCTTGTGGGTTCAAAATATGTCATGATCTACAGGGTCATTTATATTGGCGGCTTTTTCATCGCCTCCTTCACTGACACCACCATCATCTGGAACCTTTCAGGGATTACCCTTGTGCTGATGGCCGCACCCAACCTTTTGGGCATATTGCTTTTACACAGGGAGGTAAAATCA
>JAFGTR010000108.1 GCA_016934055.1 Bacteroidales bacterium
AACATCATCTGAAAAGGCTTTATCATATGAATTATAAAAGATTATAGCTTAACTAAACGATATTGATTCTTAATTCTTAAATCATATGAAGATTTTTATAACCGGCAACTTGAATTATTTACAGAGCAAATAATATTTCAATAACCTACTCCCGACAAAGCAGTATCACATGGAAATAATGCAGGCAAGAGATTCAGACTTCATTGAGATTCTTTATTTATTAAAGATTTGCATTTTTGATATGAACAAAAACGGATTGAAGCATTGGAACAATGTATACCCGGGACCGGACGTGATAAGTGATGATCTGGCAAAAAGGAACATATACCTTGCAAAGGATAAAGGTGTTTGCAAAGGCATGGTGACCATTGACCGCGATGAGCCCGACGACTACAAAAAAATTCAGTGGCCCAATGCTGCCGGAAAACCTCTTTATCTGCACCGGCTTGCTGTACACCCCAGCTGGCAGGGTCAGGGAATAGCCAAAATGCTGCTTGATTTTGCAGAGGATTATGCCGTTAAAAACGGTTTTGATGCCCTCCGTATTGATGTATACAGTACCAGTACCCAGGCCCGGAATCTTTGTGTCAAACAAAGCTTTAATGAAGCCGGTAATTTCTTCAGCGTTTTTCAGCAACAGCCTTTTGTTTGCTACGAGAAAAAAATCGGGTAAAAAATATCAACAGGTTTAAGAAAGGATTCTGTTTTCTGTTTTATATTCATTTGATATAGAATAGAATAAGCGTCAGCGTGTATGTTTATTTGAAATAATTATGAACAATTATTACCTCACCTGTATCTTTTTATAAAATACTGCGTAATCTTGTGCTGCAATTCTAATCATAAAACCTCACGTTATAATGTATTAAAAAGATGAAACATAACGGTATCCAGGCCGGCAAATCCCGTAAAAACGGCCACGCATTAACTCCGAAATTCGGTCCTGTCGATAATCTGGAGAGTTATTTGCAACCCGACTGGTGGAGAAGGATCTTTAACTCCATGTATTTAAAAACCGATGCTGACGTTGTAGAAGATAAACAGATTACCAACAGGGAAATAGATTTATTTATGGAATTTCTCAGTTTGGATAAGAATATGGTGATCCTTGATCTTGCCTGCGGACAGGGCCGGCATACGCTTGAGCTGGCCAGGCGCGGATTCAGATTTGTCAACGGGCTCGACCGTTCTCATTATCTGATAAGAAAAGCCAAGAATACATGTGTATCAGAAGGCCTTACGGCGAATTTCAAGGAAGGCGATGCGAGAAAGTTGCCATACCAGACCGATACCTTCGATCTGGTTATGATATTGGGCAATAGTTTTGGGTATTTTGAAAGCCTGGACGATGATATGAAGATTCTCAGGGAAGTTTTTCGTGTATTAAAGCCTAATGGTCGTTTTTTAATTGATGTTGCCGACGGCAATTACCTGCGGGATAATTATAATCCACGCAGCTGGGAGTGGATAGACAATAAGCACTTCGTCTGCCGGGAGCGTTCTCTTGCTTCGGATAAACAACGTCTTATTTCACGCGAAGTGATTTCCAATATACACAAAGGTGTTATTGTAGATCAGTTTTATGCTGAGCGTTTATATTCCCATGAGTCACTGCAGGAAATACTTACACAATGTGGTTACAAAGACATCAGTTTCATGGGTAATTATACCACTGATTCAAAGCGTAACCAGGATCTGGGTATGATGGAACGAAGGATAATCGTAACTGCTGCCGCACGGAAAGAATGGACGCCTGTTAAAGCTAAAAAGGCCGGCTTAAAAACTGTAGCCGTTGTTATGGGAGATCCGGAAAGACCTGATATTATTAAACCGTTGAATGTGTTTGACAGGGATGATATTGAAACAGTGATGAATCTGAAGATAGCTCTTGGAGAGCTTAAAGATTACCGATTCCTTTATTATTCTAACCATGCCACTATTTTTAATGATCTGCAAAAACTCAAAGGCAGGATTGATTTTGTGTTTAACCTTTGTGATGAGGGATTTAACAATAATCCGCGCATGGAACTTCATGTTCCGGCTATGCTGGAGATTCTTGGCATACCTTATACCGGTTCAAATCCTCAATGTCTGACGTATTGCTATGATAAATCCCTGATACGTGGCATTGCACAGGAAATGGGCGTACCTGTAGCACGTGGCCTGTATATCAAGCCCGAGGACAATGTATTCGAAATGAACATCGATTTTCCGGTGATCATCAAGCCTAATTACGGAGACAGCAGTTTTGGCATTACCCGTGAAAGTGTGGCCAACAATCTTGAAGAACTGAACGATGCGATTATAAGGATAAGAGAAAAGGTGGGATTTGAAAATCCTGTCCTTCTTGAAGAATTTCTTACCGGGAAAGACCTGACAATTGGTATTATCGGTAACCCCCCTGATCCTTATACTTTTTTGCCTGTTGTTGAAGAAGACTATTCAGATTTGCCGGCCGGCCTGCCCAGAATCTGTGGTTATGAAGCCAAATGGCTGGCTGATTCACCTTATTTCAAATTGTTAAAGTCAGTACCGGCAAATCTGCCGGAAGAGACAGAGAAGGTGATTATGGAGCATTGCCTGAGGCTTTTTGAGAGACTGGATTGCAAAGATTATGTACGGTTTGACTGGAGGCTTGATCAGGGTGGTATCCCCAAATTACTTGAGGTGAATCCCAATCCCGGATGGTGTTGGGATGGGCATCTGGCAAAGATGGCGGCTATAAAAGGCATTTCGTACCCTGATATGCTGCTTGGTATTCTGCAAACGGCAGAACAGCGTATCAACAATGTGATACAAGGCGTAAAGACAGAAGAAAGGAAGGCAATGGTAAATGTATAGGGGCAACCCTTTTGGTTGCCCTCTCTTTTTCAGCTCCTGTTTATTTCATAAACAATTTATTCCATTCGCGTTTGGCACGTTTTTCCCATGCGTGGCTGTGAAAGGCATAACTTGCAATCAGGGGTAATACTGTTGTGGCTTCAGCGTATACCATCTGTTCATATTTTGTGTCTACTTTACCCCATGAAGAGGCTTCTTTCAGGGTTGATGATGAACAGGCCCCGTCCCGCGAATCAGCAACCGTAATCTGAACGGCGTATTTATGCGTAGGTACAGGTTTCCCAAGGATTTCGGCACATACAACGACATCCTGGGCAAAATTCTTCGGAACCCCGCCTCCTATCATGAATAAACCTGTTGTGTTGGCGGCAATTTTTATCATGGTTAATTCTCTGAAATCCCGCACCGAATCAATGGTAACATGTTTCCCGGGATTCTCCCACTGATGCTTTACAAGTCCGAACCCGGCACTGCTGTCAGAAAAGGCCGGACAGAAAACAGGAACATTGTGTTCATAAGCGGTTTGTACAAGAGAATCCTTTTTTACCGAGTTTTTAACCAGATATTTACCAAGCTCCATGATAAACTCACGTGAGCTATATGGACGTGGTTTTAAAGAATCAGCAACAAGCTTTATGGTTCCGTCGCATACCTGAAGATCATCTTCATCAATATATGTGTCATAAATGCGGTCAATATAATACTCCCGCAGTTTTTTGTCCGGCACATCCTGGCTGCCACGAAAGTGTCTGAATCCCAATGCTTCAAAAAAATCCATGTCTATAATAGAAGCTCCGGTAGCCACAATAACATCAATCATCCTGCTTTTCAACATATCAACATATACCTGCATACAACCTCCGGCGCTCGTGCTTCCCGCAAGTGTGAGGATAGTGGTGCATTCTTTGTCGTTTATCATTTTCATCAGTATATCGGCAGCATTCGCTGTATCACGCGAAGAAAATGACATTTTCCGCATGGCGTTAATTAGATGTGTCGAATCGAATGATTTAATATCAATGTGTTCAATCGTTTCTTTGAGTAATTCTCGTTTTGCTGTCATGCCTTTTAAGTTTCTGCAAACTTATAATTTCAGCCGGATAATTCACAATATGTGAAAAAAAATGTTTGATATTCATTTAAATCCTTACTACATTTGCGGTTCAAAATGGTGTTCTTTTAAATTCTCACCAAAACGAAGACTTATGGATAAATGTAAGTGTATTAAGGAGTTTAATGACGCAGATGTGTCATTTTCAGAGAATTACTTTTACGACTATGATTATATTCCAACTGTAGCCAATTATTCGGCAACTTACCGTGTATATCACGACCTGCAATCCTTCCGAAGATTCTCACTGATTGAGTTCAAGGAATATTTTAAAAGATATTAGTTACATCAGCATAGCGGTTGTGCACGAAAGTCTTGCCTGTGAATTTTCCAGCCTCAGCCAAAAGCAAAGAAGCGGTATCGAAAGTTAAATAGCGCAGTCCGTTAACGGAATCCCCGGATACTTAAAATGCTTCCATATCGGAGAAACGGGCATCCTGTGCAGAAGAACCGGCCGTTCAGGTCAGGTAACTGATGGATATAGTCTCCTTCTTTCTGACAGAAAAATAAATAAAAAATAAAGAAAATATAGAGGTGTTAAAACCTATAACAGAAAGGACAGAAAGAAAGGATAATAATATAAATTTTAGGTTTTTAGGATATTAAGAATTGTTTCTCAGGTTTAATAAGTATATTTGCTGATTAATGATGCGAATTAAGAGTTGAACATTAAATATATGAATGCAGCTGCGATCTTACCAAAGACATGAACTAACAAACCTTTTGTAGACCGCACCTTTGACGCTCTTTGAATATCTGTTTTTTCAATGATCCAGTTAAACAACGATTCGATTGGTTGTCTGACACTGGATACTGCCCTGGAATAAATATCAATGGCTGCTTTATCACGCTGCCTGAGTATCTCAGGTTGATTTTTAACAGCCTTAACTGGTGTCAATATTCTTGAATTAGAGGTGTTTTCCATATCTTTTAAAAGCTCTGCATCACAATAAATCTTATCTCCATAGAATGTTCTGTTGGGTATATTGCTCCAGTTTTGCCTGTGCACGTTCAGATCATGCTCAGATGCAGGCGTAATCACAATGTTTTCCGGGAATGGCCGATGATTTGGTCTATGATATGCCAGTGTGTGTAGCTTTAAACCAAAGTAATACATGCTTTTAGTTGAACAGTATCCCTTATCCGTTAATTCTCTTGCTACAGAGGGAACCCGTTTCCCAGAACAAGTAATTATGGGTAGCGAATCGATTAAACTGGCATCAAGATCACAGTCATCGGGACGACATCCGGAAAGCAGCAATTCTGATAAATACCGGAATGCCTCGCTTAAGCGATTTATTCTCGTATTATATGCTACATAGCTTGGAAGCAATGGAAACCAGGATCGCAGATGATCACTTGCGTATTGATGGATTTGCTTTAACTTTAATCGTTGTTCCACGTGCATGGCATACAGATAGATTGTCATCACTTCCTGATCTGTAAAATCAGGATGATCGTTATTACTGAAGCGCTCGCAGAGGCTTCTTAGTTTTGAATTATATATATCACAGATATACAAATAGATAGAAATTAATTTTATTTCTTTAACCTTGGGAATCATAATTACGACATATTTAGAAGTTATGCCATAATATATTGATTTCCAAGGTTTTAATCAAATTTTATGTGTATAATTTATTGACAATCAGAATTTTATATGTTAATAACTTTCTCTATTTCAACCCTTAATTCGCATTAATTATAATCATATTATGAACAACGGAACAGTAAAATTCTATAATGAATCAAAAGGATTCGGATTCATTAAAGACGCAAATTCAGCGAAAGAATACTTTGTGCATTCATCAGGATTAAAAGACAGTATCAAAGAGAATGATGAAGTAACGTTCGATCTTGAACAGGGAAAAAAAGGATTAAATGCAGTAAATGTTAAACTGGCTTAGTTTGCATATTCACCCCGTTTAAAATTTTAAGCCTCACCTAACGTGAGGCTTTTTTTTGTTTATTCCCTGACCAGCTGAAAAGTCAGGATGGCACCAGGTTATCAGAAAATGTGTGAATGATACAACGAATATCCGGAATTATGTAATGGTTTGCGGAATATGACCACCTACCTTTGTCAAGATAATAATTAACTCATACACATTAAATTAATGGCAATATAAAGTAATCAAATTAAAATGAAAAATTCAAGAGAAAACATCATCATGTGCATATTTGCTGCCGCATTACTATTTGTGGGGACATTAAAAGCAGAGGCACAAAAAGCTGAATTCGGCTTTCGGTTCATGCCAACATTTTCTTCCTTCGAGATGAAAACTTTTTCCGGTGGTACGGTAAAAGGGAAGGTAACGCTCGGGTTTGGTGCCGGAGCATTCCTGGGATTTAATTTTACTGATAATGTCGGAATACAGGGAGAAGTAATCTACAATTCCATTTCACAGAAATATAAAGAACTGGATGTTGAACAGAAAGTTAATTTGAGATATGTTAACATTCCCTTATTGCTTTCACTCAATACGGGTAAATCAAAGCAGGTCAATGGAAATCTGGTAGCGGGTCTGCAAATTGGAATTAGTGCAGGAAACAGTATTACAACATCGGGCAGTATTGAGGGCATTAACAACGCGCAGGCCATACTTTCAGTGAAGAAAGGTGACCTTGGTTTTGCTTACGGTGGCGGTGTTGACTTCGGAATAAACCCAATGGGAACTTTTCGCCTGGGCGTTGGATTCCGTGGTGTTTATGGCCTGGTTGACATCAGCGACAATAATACCAGTACTACTACTGATGCTTATTACATTCTCGACAAGACGCATATTAAAACATATTCAGGTTACGTCGGGTTTTCATTGCTTTTCTGATAGAACCGGCCTTGAGAAATACAATAAACAGACTGGTAATTCATAAACGGGAATGTGTGAATGATGTAAGTTATTACAATAATTATGCAACGGTTTCCGGAGCATAGATACATACCTTTGGTTAAACAATAGTTTACTCATATGCTGCGAGTCGCCAACAATAAAGGGAAAGCATTTCATATATTATTTATTCATCAATAAAACCAAAATCATGGGAAATTTTCTTTATCTCCTGGCAGTAATTCTGTTTATCGCATGGGCGATCGGAGTCTTTGGCTTCAATGCCGGAGGCATCATACACGTTCTTCTTGTTGTGGCAGTAGTTGCAATATTAATCAGGATTATTCAGGGAAGAAGAGTCCTTTAACATCATTGCTTCAATTCTTCTTTGACAAATTACCTGAAAGCCTGAATGCACGTCTGGTCAGACGGAATTCCAGGCTTGTTTTGCAGTTAGGGGTTATAAACATTGTCGTTCAACTCCCTAACGCTATTCACTCATTCGGTCAGCTTATATATATCCCAATCCGGCTTCTGTCATTGTTTCATTCGATATTGGCCGCAATGGCAATACAGTAATAAAAATGAATATTTACCATGTTATGATAACATGGGTGAAGTCAGAAATGTTGAAACAGAATCATCAGCACATTAATATTGGCGATTTATGCAACGAGATATAGGGTTGAAATCAAATAGCATTTATACACAGTCCCTGAATAACGATCGGTTCAATTTAAATCAATAAAAATGGAAAAAGAATTTGATGTTTATTATTGGAACAGCCTTAAAGGCAAACTCAAGGAGAATTATCCGATACTGACAAATTCCGATTTGTTGTGGAGACAAGGTACAGAGGAAGATTTGCTCAGGACGATAGCATTTAAGCTTGGAAAAACCAAGAGACAACTGCAGGAAATTATTGAAAATTATTAACCTGTAATTTTCACTGCATAATCAATACTCATCATAAAAGGAAGATAATTGAAATGAATTACCTTTATTGGATCATTCCGGCAGTGATATTGCCATTAGACGGAAGACCAAAAGAAAAGTAAGTTCTGCGACATTTAGGGAATTTTGCTTGACAGGACCTTGCCGGCCGCAAATCTGCTGGATTTATTAATTTTCATTGGTATATTGATATTATTATGTATAATAAGATGTATGAATTATGTAATTTTTTATAAGAATTGTGTAACATTTTTAATAAACTTATCCAGTACTTTTATATTAGGGAAATTTTGTCTTATAAAAAACCAGGCAATATGAAAGACAATGTTACAGGATACTGGAACTGGAAAAAAGAAAAACTCAAACAAAAGTATGCAATCATTACCGACGAGGATTTGTGCTTTAGCGATGGCAAGGAAAAAGAAATGATGGAAAGGCTGGGCTATAAGCTGGGAAAATCAAAAGCAGAACTGGTATACATTATTGCAGCACTATAAAAAGATCACTTCGGTTATTATTTGCATTTTTATTTTGGGTAGAAGCAAATCCATGATGAGATTATTATGATGCTACGTATCAGAAATATGGAAAGCGGTCGTTGTATAGCAATGGTAAAGAACGAATTGAATAAACAAGGCATTCAATACAAAACTGTGGAATTGGGTGAAGTAAAATTAAAAGAGAATATATCGGCGGAGAAATTACAGTTGATTGATATGGGACTGAGAAATGCCGGCCTTGAATTAATGGAGGATAAGAAAAGCCGCTATATTGAAATGATTAAAGTTACCATTAATGAGTTGGTTTATCTTTCGGATGACCTCCCGAAACAGAACTATTCTGACTACATCAGTAAGAAAGTTAATCGTGATTACACCTTCCTTAGTAATCTTTTCTCAGGTGCACAGGGCATTACCATTGAAAAATATATTATTGCACAGAAAATTAATCGTGTTAAAGAATTGCTCGTATACAGCAAACTCAGCCTCAGCGATATTGCCTATAAAATGCAATATAGCAGTGTTGCCCATTTGTCAAACCAGTTTAAAAAAGGTAACCGGCCTGAAGCCTTCTTTTTTTAAAAACCTTCGGAAACCCAGGCACCATAAGTCATAAAATGTGTGAATCATATAAATCTGTTAAGGAATTGTGTAACGTTTCTGCATGTTTTACGACCTACCTTTATCGGCCACAATTATAATTATTGCACAATGATATCAAAAATACTTTTTATCGGTGGTTTTTTTTTGATTAAAACCTGGGCTGTCGGATTTTTTGGATTCCATGCAGGTGGAATCATTCATATACTGCTTGTAATTGCAATATCAGCCTTATTGATATGGCTTCTCTTAAATTTATCAGTAATGCGCCATCATATACATAAAATCTGCAGTCGGATTGATTTTATAAAATTAAAAAAATGAAACTCTATATTAAAAATATGGTATGCAGTCGTTGTAAAACAATTGTAAAAGATGAACTTGACAAGATAGGTATTCAATATGTTACCGTTGAGTTAGGTGAAGTGAATACAACAAAAAAAATAACTACACTGCAGCGTACACAGTTATATGATGGATTGCAGCTTTCCGGACTTGAACTGATAGACGACGGGAAGAATAATCTTATTGAAAAATTAAAAATGGCCATTGTTGATTTGGAGCATTATTCGGATGAAGATTTGAAAACAAGCTTTTCAGATTACATTAGCCTGAGTGTAAACGATAACTTCATCTCCCTTAACACGCTGTTTGCAGAAATAAAAGGCATTACCATTGAAAAATACATTATCCGGCATAAAATTGAGCGGGTAAAGGAATTACTCGTTTATGATGATCTCAACCTTGCCGAAATTGCACTTAAAATGCATTACAGCAACGTGTCACAATTATCCAGCCAGTTTAAAAGAATAACAGGCCTGACCCCTTCACATTTCAGGCAACTCCGGCATACAAGGAACATTATTCCGAAGATAAATTGACTAATATTAACTATAATCCGACATGATGAATTCCAAGAAGCATGTATTTCCGGATCATTTGGCATCTGTTGAAAAAACCGCTTATCGCAACAACGAAAAGAAAAAATTGCAGGATCAAACCTCCATTATTGCTGATCAAGGGAAAGCACAGGAAAAGGATTTCAGATCGCGGTTGAAGGAACTGGAAAAAATCAATACCCATTTGGAAAAACTTGTTGAACAATATGCAAAAAAATTAATGGATGTTGCCGCAACCAATACCAAATTCATTTCCATCATAGCCCATGATTTAAGAAGCCCTTTCATTTCAATTATATATGCGCTCGATTTAGTCAGGAACAGCCTGAATGATCATAGTATAAATGAAATTGAAAATATTATTGATCAGGCTTCCGGTAACGCCAATAACACATTAACCCTTCTTGATGACCTTCTGGCATGGATTTTTTCGCAAAATAAAGAGAAAAGCTTCAATCCGGTCAAGATTAATGTGCAGGAACTGGTTATGGACGAAATTAAGTGTGCCAGTACTTCAGCTGTGCAAAAACAATTATCACTGCATTATTCCATCGCCCCCGATTTGAATGTGGCAGCAGATATCCAGATGGTCAAAACCATACTGAGAAATTTGATCGGCAACGCTGTGAAGTATACAAACAGCGGCGGTGAAATATCGATAAGTGCATCAGAAAACAATCAATTTGTTGAAATAGCGGTAAGAGATAATGGCATTGGAATTTCACCCGGGGCTCAAAAAAGTCTCTTTAAGCTCGATACGATTTATTCAACCAAAGGCACAAATAATGAAAAAGGTACCGGGTTAGGTTTGTTGCTTTGCAAAGAATTTGTCGAAATACACGGTGGATATATTCGCGTGGAAAGCGAACCGGGTAAAGGAAGCAAATTTACCTTTACCTTGCCGCATTATATTTAGATTCGACCAACAGATTACTGAAGGATTAAGTGAAACAAAAAAAAGCGGGATGAAAGCCCTTACCTGATTAATCAAACGGAAAATCCGGTAAGTTGATTTATCATATTCTGATCAAATCTGCATTATCATTAACTATAATGGATAATGAAAGCTTCAATTAAAAAGAATCCCGTAAAAAATTCGGGTAAAGAAAAGCCGGAATTAACTTTGAAGGATGCTATCATTGCTTCTGAAGTTCGTTATCGTCGTCTCTTTGAAGCGGCAAAAGATGGAATTCTTATCCTTGATGCGAAAACAGGAAAAATAATCGATGTGAATCCGTATTTGATTGACTTACTGGGTTATTGGAAAGAATACTTTATAGAAAAAGAGATATGGGAAATAGGATGCTTAAAAGATATTGCTGCCAATAAAGAAAAATTTTCATCATTACAGCAGAAGGAATATGTCCGTTATGATAATCTGCCGCTTGAAACGGCTGACGGCCGGATCATTAATGTTGAATTCGTCAGCAATGTTTATTTCGAGAACAAAAAGAAGTTGATTCAATGTAATATCAGGGATATCACGGATCGCAAGAACATTCAAAACGCAATAAATTTTCAGGCAGACTTGTTAAACAATGTAGGTCATGCGCTTATTGCTACTGACATAAATGGCAATATCATTTATTGGAGCAGTTCGGCAGAAAAAATCTATGGCTGGTCTTCGGCCGAAGCGATGGGACAAAAATTAAATAATGTAACGCCGGCGCAGCAAACCAAAGAACAGGCTGTGGAAGGGATGAAAAAAATAAGCGAGGGAGAAACATGGTCCGGAGAATTTATGGTTAAAAGAAAGGACGGAAGCAGTTTTCCAGTCTATGCAACAGATACGCCAATCATGGACTCGAAGGGGAAATCAATTGGTTTAGTAAGAATTTCAAGCGATATTTCAGAACGCATACTGGCCGAGAAAGAATTGATAAAAGCTAAAGAGAAAGCAGAAGAGAGCGATCGTTTAAAATCAGCTTTTCTGGCAAACATAAGCCACGAAATCCGAACACCAATGAATGGTATTCTGGGCTTTACGGAACTACTTAAGAAACCCATGCTGGCGGGTGAGAAGAAGCAGAAATATTTTGGCATCATCGAGAATAGTAGTGCTCGTATGCTTAATATCATCAACGACATAGTAAATATCTCAAAAATAGAATCCGGGCAAATGGAAATTTCAGTTTCAGATACGAATGTTAACGAGGTGTTAGATGATATTTTAAGTTTTTTCAAACAAGAAGCAGAACAAAGAAAAATACATTTTTCTTATAAAAATACGCTACCTGTAAAAGAAGCCATAATTAAAACAGACAAAGGAAAAATATTTGCTGTACTCACCAATCTTGTTAAAAATGCCATGAAGTTTACTGAGAATGGTTCAATTGAATTTGGTTATGAGAAAAAGGGCGATTACCTCGAATTTTTTGTAAAGGACACAGGTATTGGCATTCCTCAAGCACAAACGGAATTTATTTTTGAACGATTCAGGCAGGGCAGCGAATCATTTAACCGGAAATACGAGGGAGTAGGATTGGGATTGTCTATATCCAAAGCCTATATAGAAATGCTTGGTGGTAAAATCTGGGTAGAAAGTAATCCGGATAGAGCGATAACAGCAGGGATAAGTTCAGAAAAGGGCTCCACTTTCTTTTTTACAATTCCTTACCATCCGCGACAGCTAATAGAAATTACCGATATGACTGACTTAGATGACAATACGCCGGATGATCAGCGCAGGAAATTGAAAGTACTGATTGCCGAAGATGACAGAATATCCCAAATGCTTCTTGCAACTATTACCGAAAGAATCGTCAAAGAATTCATAAAAGTAAGCACCGGACCTGAAGCGGTTGAAGCCTGTCGCTATAATCCGGACATTGATTTGATACTGATGGATATTAAAATACCGGAAATGGACGGATATGAGGCTACCAGGCAGATACGCAAATTTAATAAAGAAGTGGCCATTATTGCACAAACAGCTTATGGACTGGCAGGTGAAAAGGCAAAGGCGATCAGAGCCGGATGTAATGACTATATTGCAAAACCAGTTGATCCGGCATTATTAATAAAGAAGATAAAAAGTATTTTATTATAATGTTTGAGCACAAATTACCAGGGATACAGAAGGTATCATTTCTATTTTGAAATCCGCAAATGGGAAAGAAGAAACTATAGGAACAAAATACATGATTGGTGCTGAGGGTGGACATTTTGCTTAGCGGAAACAATTAGATATGCTTTTTATAGGATTACCCCATCCGATATCTTTATTTGTAACCGATTGGTTGTTTGGAAGATAATATTTCTTCATTTATTTGTATAAACGCACAACAGGATATCAGGTATTTCCGATATTTACATACCAAAAAATTGTGCACATGAAGTATCCATCCCGAATACGCGGGGAAAAAGATTTATCCCGGACGTTTTTAAGTAAACAGAAAATTATTTAAATTATGCGATCGAAAATCAAAAAACTGAAACCGGCAATATCTTCAAAAGGAAAAACATCTGATAGGAATACCGGTCAGTTTCCTATAGTGGGGATAGGCGCATCGGCAGGCGGACTGGAAGCATTGGAGCGATTTCTGGGTAATGTACCTGCAAACAGCGGCATGGCTTATGTTGTTATCCAGCATCTGGATCCCACGCAGAAAGGAATGTTGCCGGAGTTGCTCCAGCGAGTCTGCAGAATGAAAGTTTTTCAGGTAAAGGACCGTATGGCCATAAAGCCAGATTGTGTTTATGTCATTCCGCCGAATAAAAGCATGTCGATATTAAAGTCGAGGCTTTACCTGTTTGAGCCTGTTGAAACAAGAGGACTGCGCCTTCCGATTGATTTTTTCTTACGTTCGCTTGCTGATGACCAGCGCGAACATAGTATCGGTATTATTCTTTCGGGCATGGGATCCGACGGCAGTATTGGTATCCGTGCCATAAAAGAAAACAACGGAATAGTGTTGGTACAGGACCCTGCCACGGCAAAATACGACAGCATGCCCCGCAATGCCATCGATTCTGTGCCGGCAGATATCGTGGCTCCGGTCAACGATCTGCCTGCAAAGCTTATGGCTTTCCTTAAACATATTCCTGTTGTCAAAACAAACCTTGAAATAGAGATTAAAGACAAAAGCGCTCTCGAAAAAATTATTATTCTTCTTCGGACTTATACCGGTAACGACTTTTCGTTGTATAAGAAAAATACGGTATACCGTCGCATCGAAAGACGCATGGCTGTCCACAGAATTGATAATATATCAGCTTACGTGCACTTTTTGCAGGAAAATCCAAAAGAAGTGGATATCCTTTTCAAAGAATTGATGATTGGCGTAACCAGATTCTTTCGTGATACTATCGTATGGGATAAGTTAAAAGAGATGGTTATTCCAACAATGCTGGCTAACCTGCCGGCCGGTTCAATATTGCGGGCATGGATACCAGGATGTTCTACCGGCGAAGAGGCCTATTCATTGGCTATGGTGTTTAAAGAGACAATTGAAAAAATCAATCCGCGCGGAAGCTATTCGTTGCAGATATTTGCTACGGATATCGACAATGAAGCTATTGAAATAGCCAGAAAAGGTATATTTCCTGTAAATATTGCTGCCGATGTATCACAAAATCGTTTGAATCGTTTTTTTATTCCAACGGATGACGGCTATCGCGTCAATGCTGAAATAAGGGAAATGCTTGTTTTTGCACAACACAACATTATCATGCATCCTCCTTTTACCAAGATCGATTTCCTTTCATGCCGCAATCTGCTCATATACATGGATTCCGAGCTGCAAAAAAAATTGCTCGGTCTGTTTTACTATAGTATTAACCCTGAAGGAATTATGCTGCTTGGCAGCTCCGAAACACTCGGAACGCAGACTCATCTTTTTACACCTGTAGATGCAAAATTGAAAATTTACAAACGCTCAATTAATACCCTGGTCCCTGAGTTATTCGATTTTCCTTCGTCATTTTCCCGAAACAAATCGACGAATACTCAACAGCAAATACCTGCCGAATCACCTATGAATATTCAAACACTTGCAGATCAACTGCTATTGCAGCACTTTTCACCTGCCGGTATACTGGTGAACGATCAGGGAGACATCATGTACATCAGCGGACGTACGGGAAAATATCTGGAGCCGGCAGTCGGTAAAGCAAACCTGAATATTTTTGCCATGTTACGCGAAGGTTTACGCAATGAATTTCCTGTTGCCTTCCGCAAAGCTATAATGAAAAAGGAATCTGTAACTTTACACAACATCAAAGTAGGTACAAACGGGGGTACACGAACCCTGAATGTTAACATTCAATGGATTGATAAACCGGAAGCTTTAAGGGGCATGGTAATGATAATATTTACGGATGTGCCGGAGATTACAGATCTCAAATTGCAGTCAAAAAAAGGAAAGAAGACCTTGAACAGTACCAGGCAATCGGAGTTGGAGAAAGAGTTGCAGCATATCCGTGAAGAGATGCAGAACACGCTTGAAGAAATGCAGACTTCGCAGGAAGAACTGAAATCCACAAACGAGGAATTACAATCTGCAAATGAAGAACTGCAATCTACAAACGAAGAACTTACCACCTCAAAGGAAGAAATGCAAAGCCTTAATGAAGAACTTCAAACGGTAAACGCTGAATTGCAGTCAAAGGTAGATGATTATGCGCGGGTGAACAATGATATGAAAAACCTGCTCAACAGCACCGATATTGCTACTTTGTTTCTCGACAAAGAATTGAATATCCGTCGCTATACACTTCAGGCGACCAAAATTTTTAAACTCATAAAAAGCGATATTGGAAGACCTTTTACCGACCTGGTTTCCGACCTGATATACCCCGAATTGGCTGCCGATGCCCTCGAAGTGTTAAGAACACTCGTATTTATACAAAAACAAATTCCTTCCAAAGACGAGAAGCGATGGTTTTCCATTCGCATTATGCCTTACCGCACCTTTGATGACAGAATTGACGGACTGGTTATCACTTTTATCAACATAACCGATCTCAAACAGGCTGAGGTTAAATTACACGAATCAGAGCAGATGCATCGGTTACTCTTAAATTCATCCTCAGACATCATCATTACATTATCCGCCGACTGGAAAATACTGGAGTTTAATCACAAAGCTGAAAAATTCTTCGGCAAAAAACGTGAGGATGCGGTAAATCAAAATTTTATTCTCCTGTTTATTCCTGAGCCCCTGAAAAAGAAGGTTGAAAAAGATATGAACAGGCAATTGAACCAGATGCCGGATAGTAAATACAAAATGAAGGTAATAGCAGCCGGAGGCAATCTGCTATCTATTGAATGGTCCTTAAATGTAGTATACAACAATCTGAAAATACCAGCAGGAATGATTTTATTAAATAAAACACAATAAAGCCATGAGTAACAAAGAACTGGATCTTACCAATGCTAAAATGCTCCGCAAAAAAGCTGAAGAAAAACTGAAAGAGAAGCAAAAGAAAGCAGACCAGCCAGTTATAGAATCTGACGTGAAAAAGCTTATGCATGAATTGCAGGTGCACCAGATAGAATTGGAAATGCAGAACGAAGAGTTGCAGGAGGCATATAATACAGCAGAAACAGCGCTAAAAAAATACACCATGTTGTATGATTTTGCCCCGATGGGCTATTTTACACTTGATTCCGAAGGCAGTATCCTCGATCTGAACTTTACTGGTGCCGAGATGCTTGGTGATAAACGTTTTAGTTTGTTAGACAGCAACTTTAAACTATTCATATCCGAAGATTCGCTACCTGTATTTAACAATTTTTTCAGTAAAATTTATACCAGCGATACCAAAGAATCATGCGAAGTGATGCTTGGCTATGATAAAAAAGCTTTGTGTTATGTTTATATGGAAGGTATAGTTATCGGCGACGACCGGATGTGCCTTTTATCAGTAGTTGATATTTCGGAATTCAGAAAGCAGAATAATACATAAATACTAATATCTAACATCTTTTTCTTACCCGCATAATTGAACGGGTGAATGAATTACTGATTTTCCCCCATTAAAAAGCGCTGCACTCTGGTGTAAGTGTGAATGATGTAACTTCTTTTTGGAATTGTGTAAGGCTCGCTGTATTTTTTTGACATAATTTTATGCTTTGAGAAACAATCAACATGGAAATGAAAACAGCAAGATTAATTAGACCGGTAAAAAATATCTTTTTGCGTATTTTAACAGTTGTGATGCTATTTTCAGTTACAGCATGTGTTAAAAAAATAAAGTTTCAAACTTCCGCAGTTGTTCCGGCAGCAACAGGTTATGTATATATAAAAAGTGATGAAAACAAAAATTACGTCATTCGGTTTAGCATATCAAACTTGGCTGAAATCAGCAGAATTCAACCATCGAGACAAACCTATGTAGTTTGGTTGGTTTCAGACCAGGAAAAAACAGTCAATATTGGGCTGTTAGAGAGTTCAGCGGGCTTCCCTTCAAAACAATTGAAAGCATCATTTGAAACAGTGACCTCGCATAAACCAACCAAAATATTTATTTCAGCCGAAAATAACGGAAATGTTCAATATCCGGGTAAACTGATGGTTTTAACCACAAACAAGTTTCGAATTAACCGTTAAGCTTAAATGATTTCATAGCAGAATAGATACTTTGTCTATCTCTGTATAATATTTTGTGTAAAATTCCTGATAAAATTGTTTTATAGGAGGGTGCTATGATTTATTATATAAATACAAAACTCCATGCAAATTTTGAACAAACTGTTCAACATGTAAGGGAAGCATTGAAAGTTGAAGGTTTTGGGATTCTTACCGAGATCAACATGCATGAAAAGCTGAAGGAAAAACTTGGTGTTGATTTCCGGAAATACAAGATTCTGGGCGCGTGTAGCCCGCTTCATGCTTATAAAGCTCTTCAGAATGACGATAAAATCGGAACCTTGTTACCCTGTAACATTATTATCCAGGAACTTGCCAACGACGAAGTTGAAGTTGCCACAGTCGATCCGGTTGCCTCCATGTTGGCGGTAGAAAACTCAGCAATGGCATCCATGGCAAAAGAAATCCGGGATAAATTAATCCGTGTCATCAGGTCGCTTAAGCATAAAGGTTATATTGGTTTAGGCTCTATATGAACTAGTTGGTGTTATAGAAAAAGTGTGAATGATGTAACTATTTTCAGAAGTTATGTAACACATGCGGGCATCATGGGGAATACCTTTGAAATATAATTAAAACCATTATTATGTCAATAGCAACTATTTTAATTGTACTCATTGTGGCAGGTGTTGTGCTATGGCTTGTCAACGCATACATCCCAATGGATGGTAAAATCAAAAAGATCTTCAATATTGTGGTTGTAATTGCTGTTGTAATCTGGCTTCTTAAGGCATTTGGGCTTTTTAATCAACTGAAGGATATACGTTTTTAAAAAAGAAAGTCGGAGTAATGTAAAGTGATTGTTTTCAGGCCAAACAGCCTTGAAGAAATATTAAATCTATAAAAAAATCCCGTTTTATAGCATAACAAGTTTTTAAAAACAGATTGTTAATATCAAAAGAATCTTTGGGGCTGTGCTCACTGTCTTCGGAATTGGAGGTTTGATTTATGCTGCCGTATTATTTTTATATCATTCAGGCGGCACACGCGATATTAAAGCTCTTGTCATATACAGCATACTCGGCCTGATATTCTTTATTGACGGCATTGGTCTGATCCGCACAATAAAAGACTGGTCATAATAAATAATTAATTGGAATTTTGAGCCTCACCTGACCGTGAGGTTTTTTGTCGGATAATAGTTGCTTTATTAAAAAAAACATATACATTTAATTGATACTTAACCAAAACAAATAATTATGAAACCTTCAGCACCTTCAGTTATTGTATGGATTATTGGCCTGATACTTGGAATACTGGGTATAATTGGTCATTTTTTTTCTGTTGATATTCTTACTGCTTATAATTATTGGCTATTGCTTGTCGGTTTTGCTTTGCTTGCACTTGGAACCACGTTTAAAGGAATTTGATAATGATTCAATAATCGGATGGTATGACTTTTTTTCACCAGCCATTGTTCATTTGAGTAAAACAACGCGTTATCAATCATTTAAGATCCGCGCCGGCGAGTAAGATGTTCCAACCGACACGGGTCTTTACCATCATTTTATCCAATCTGTTGGAGAGTTTCAGTTAAACCTGTTTCGAACATCCCTGATCTGGAACCCTCGCTGGCCCGCATGAAAATATTCAACTATTTTTACGGGATTACGTATAAACTGCTAAACCAACTTATCTATGATGCCGGGGTTGTTCTTCCCTGCTTTAATGCTCAGCTTAACAATATTTAATCCTTTCCTGGAAGAGGGGAAGGACGAATCATGTTGCATAGCCGGTAATAAAAAAACCGTTGTCGCTGTAAATGAACTGTTATACCAGCGCTTGAGTGAAGCGGATTTACTTTCTGACAGCATTTCAATCATCCATTATTGAAATGAGTACAGATAGAAAATACTATTACTACAATAAAACTCGAAAAGACCTTTACTTACCTGTTTTTTTCTGCCCGTTTGACTGCTTTTGCAGCTCTTTTTTCCTTCAGGCTCTTTGTAGGCGCTTTTTTGTTCTTTTTTTCCTTTGCTTCTTTTTCTTTTACCATTTTATTGAATTTTTATGATTAATGAAATAAAGCTTTTGGTATACCTGACAAAAATACACCATTACCGTATTCATTAATCGCAGTCATTTCTTCAAGTTATCAACAATAATTTTGTCACCGGAATCTGGCCGGCTTTCGAATACTGCAGGCCAGGAAACAGGAAATCCTGTGTTCATAAAGTCAACGGGAGAATGTAAAAATAAAAACACAGCAGAACGCGGCGCTCAATATGCAGATCTACGCCCCTTGATTTTCCGGGAGCTCGTTAAGGCATGCTTTATAACAGGCTTCCTTCATAGCCGCTTTTAATAATGGTCGAAATCATTTTGGACCGTTCATTGGCTTTGACAATGCTTGAGGTATGAGCCGGAACTATTATTGCCTGCCCGGTCTGAAGCATGTTCGATTTTTCATCGATCATAACCTCAGCCCTGCCTTCAATAATCTGAAGGAAGGTGTCAAAGGAAGAAATCTTCTCTGCTAATATTTCACCGGTATCTATGGCAATAACCCTTATATTTCCGGTAATTTTGCGAAGTATAGTTTTTTTAACAACCGAATTGGGTACATACTCAATTATCTCAATCAGGATATGCGATGTGGATTTTTCAATTTCGGTGGTTTCCATTTGAATATTTATTAGTAATGATGGTAAAGGTTAATGAACAGAATCAGGTAAGGGTTATACAATGGATGTTTTAATTAATAGCATTCACACATTATTGCAGTATCAAGCAGTTTTTTTGCTTCGCAAACCATAAACCATTTGATAATGGTATCCATAAACTGAATATGTTATTGCATCAATCATTGATCCTGGCCGGTGAAAAAGAGTCCATATCAGTAATTTCCAGTATTCGCTTCTACCTCTGTTTAGGAAGCCTATAATATAAACTGATTTAAAGAAAGCGACCAGTATTGAAAGATTTATTCTGGGCTTCCCGTAATTAAAGCGTTTATAATTCATCAGCATCTGCCTTATTCTTTTATAATAGGGTTTGGTAGCATAAATATTTTGAATAATGCTTTTATATCCTTCCATAAGCTCCATTTGATCCATTCTGGGGATGAAGTTCATGGAAAAATCCGTATTATTCCCGGTGGCATCGGTTGTCAGCCTGTTTTCTTCCTGCAGCCTTTTGTAAAGCAATGTATTTTTAGGGGCATTCAACAGTCCAACCATGGCAGATACAATTCCGCTTTTTTGTATGAAATCAATCTGCCGTTGAAATATGCCTGGTGTATCGCTGTCAAAACCCACAATAAATCCCCCTGATACCTGTATCCCGGATCTTTGTATTTTGATCACGCTTTGCAGCAGGTCGCGGTTTATATTCTGCACTTTGTTGCACTCGTGAAGTGAATTTTCATCCGGTGTTTCAATACCCACAAAAGTGGAGTTGAAACCTGCCTTTACCATCAGCGACATTAACTCCTCATCATCGGCCAGATTAATGGAGGTTTCTGTGTTAAAGACAAAAGGGTATTTATGTGCCAGCATCCAGTCTATCATTGCCGGAAGCAAACTGTTTTTAATCACCTTTTTATTGCCGATAAAATTGTCATCCACGATCAATACCGCTCCACGCCAATTGAGCGCATAAATTTTTTCAAGCTCGTTCAAGATTTGTTCTGTTTGCTTCAATCTGACCTTATGCCCCAGCAGTGTGGTTATTTCACAAAATTCACAGGCATAAGGGCATCCCCGTGAAACCTGGATATTCATATAGGCATAGTCTTTCCTTGAAAGCAAATGGTAATCTGGTACCGGGGTATTTGTAATATCAGCATATTCGTCAGTCTTATAAACTTTTTGGGGATGTCCGGCATGCAAATCATGTAAAAACCGGGGGAGGGTGATTTCTCCTTCATTCAGGATGAAATGATCAACCTGGGGATAGTTTTCATATTCCTGCGTGAAAAGCGGCCCTCCGGCCACAATCTTTGTGTGTTGTTTTTTGCATTCATGAATTACATTGTCAACGGAATCCTTCTGTATGTACATAGCACTGATAAAAACATAATCAGCCCACTCTATGTCACTTGTCCTGAGCGCTGAAACATTCATGTCCACAAGTTTTTTCTTCCATGTTGACGGGAGCATAGCCGATACGGTTATTAATCCAAGGGGTGGCACAGCAGCTTTTTTCGATATAAACTTTAAAACATGGATAAAGCTCCAGAATGAGCCTGGGTATAACGGATATACTAATAAAATATTCATTTTGACTGTTTTTGTGTATTATGCTCAATCTGACAATAAAGATTATCAGAACAAACGCAGTTCGTTGTTATACATTAATCAGGATACAAATTTAAAAAGACAATGAGGGAGGAATATTACACAATTGCTGGAAAAACTTACATAATTCACACATTTTCCAGCGTACCACGCCGCTTGTTCTTGAGTTTTTTGAAGTATGAAGGCGTTAATCCTGTAAATTTTTTGAATTGATTGGATAAATGAGCCACACTGCTGTAATGCATTTTAAAAGCTATTTCGGTCAGATTAAGTTCATCGTATACCAATAGTTCCTTAACCTTTTCAATTTTATGGGTAAGGTAAAATTTTTCGACCGTGATCCCTTTGACTTCAGAAAAGAGGTTGGCAAGATAGGTATAATCGTAGTTGAGTTTTTCGCTCAGGTAATCCGAGAGATTCACCTTGATTTGTTCCTCTGTATAGTGCACCAGTTCGATAATAGCACTTTTTATTTTCTCCACAAAAATGCTTTTTTTATCATCCATCAGCTGCAATCCTGATTTTCTTAATGCAACATCCAGTTGCTTCACCTGTTCCGGTGTTATATTTTCAATGATATCCGCTTCCCCGATCTTAACATCAACGTAACGGATCCCAAGCTTTTCCAGTTCGGCTTTCACAACCATCTGGCAACGGATACAGACCATATTTTGTATATATAGTATCAAGCAAGCAAAAGAATATTCAGGGTTTGAGTTATTCTATGAAGTAAAGTTATTATTTTTTTTTAAAATGGGTTAATGACGGAATCCGTGTTCAGGCATCTTCATTTTTGGCGACCACTTATTTTTGTCTGAAATAAAGCAGCCTTAGCAAAAGTATATGGTTATCCCGATACAGAAAGCGGTTTTTAAATCTTCCCCGTTTATTCCCGGCCAAATACCATCGTTATATTATGCCTGCTCCAAAAGGAAGATGAGCTCTGATGAATGGTCAGGATGGACCCTTTTTCCTGCAGGGTCCAGTTTTCATTTGTGATCATTTCCATACTTAGTACACGGGGATCATTGACCAGTGCCTCGTATTGTTTTTTTAGCGTATTTCTGACCATGCCGGCCCAGACCACATATAATCCCCATTTCGGCTGACTTTCAAGCACATCAAGGAAAGGCGGATGGCCTACCTCACCCAGGATTAGCGGTTTTCCCTCTGACAAAGCCAGCGCCTGTTTAAATTAGTCTCCGGCGTGAGTATGTCCCTGAATTTTTAAGCTGACTGAATAACTGTATAGAATTGAACCACAAGATGATGAATAATATTGCTGAAAACTTAATAGGGTGTTTCATTTTTCATATGTTTTTTACACCTTTTCTTTGGCGGTCATGCGTTCCACTGCATCGGCTATCTGATCAGGCTTTCCCATGATATAAATGATGTCGCCCGTTTGAAATATAATATCAGGTTCAGGGTGCTCTATCAATATGCCATTGTGTAAAATGGCAACCAGGGTTACGCGGAATGTATTCCTGAACTGCATCTCAACCAGGTTCTTCCCGATCAGGGGCGATTTATCATCCACTTTTAATGCGTTAATCTCAATATTTGGCAGTTCTTTTAAAATTGAGGCTTCCTTTTTTTCTTTCTCATTACGGAATATACCGTAGTTTTCCTCGCGTATGCGTGCAATGGCCATGTTGATATCCCGCTGAGGAACAAGTTTTCTTTTGAGGATGCGTTCAAATATCTCAATGGCCGTTTCAAATTCTTCGGGGATGACCTGGTCTGCTCCGATTCTGTATAGCTCTTCAATGTCATCGACGTATTTGGCCCTTACAAGAATATACGCGTGTTTATTGAGATGTCTTATTTTTTCAACAACAGACATGGCTGTGATAAGGTTACCGACAGATACCACAATAATATCAGCTGTGTCAATATGGGCTTTCATCAGAATGGGTTCGTTCACAGCGTCACCATATACGACGGTATCGCCTTTTAACTGACGTTGGCGGACAGCAGCCGGGTCAAAAGCAATACTGACATGGGGCATCTTCATGTATCTTGCCATTTTTGACAGGTTCAGTGAACGTGAATCTTTACCTATCAGCACAATATGATTTTTAAGTTTCGGTATTTCAACCTGCGGTAGCGGGAACATGCCTTCAACAACACGTTTGGGCAGGGGCAATTTCAGTAAAAGGTTAGCCAGTGGTCTGGAAATTAAAATAAGCAACGGAGAAACAGACATGGTAATAACAGCTGTCGCAAGAAACAACTGAAAATAGATTGATGACAGGATATTGTATTTCATCCCTTCTTTTGCCAGCAGAAATGAGAATTCTCCCACCTGGCTTATCGCTAACCCAACCATGACAGTGCCTCTGAATGTGTGGCCCAGGACAAATGAAGTTCCTCCGGCAATAATTGTTTTTAAAATGATGACCAGCAATACGGTGCCAATGACCATCCATAAATGCTGGCTGACGAATTGCAGGTCAAGCATCATGCCAATGGATACAAAAAAGAAACTGGTGAATGTATCTTTGAAAGGAATGAGATGCCCAAAGGCGTTATGACTATACCCCGATTCGGATATCATAAGGCCCGCAAGAAATGCACCAAAAGCCAGTGAAAGCCCCATCTCAGATGTCAGCATTGCAACCGAAAGGCATATCAAAAGGATGCTCATGAGAAACAATTCCTGGTTTTTGGTGAGGGCAACCCAATGAAGGAGCTTTGGCATCAGCCAGCGGTTTCCGGTATATACAATACCGATGATGATAACAGCTTTTAAAAACAAAACCGTTAATTGTGAGCCCTGCCCGGATATTTCACCCCCCAGAACCGGCGTAAGCAAAAGAAGCGGAACAAGGATGACATCCTGGAAGATGAGGATGCCAAGCACAGTCCGTCCATAATTAGAGGAAAGCTCAGAACGTTCCTGCAGCAACTTTAGAACTACAGCCGTGCTGCTGAGACCGATCATGAAGCCTATAAAAAGCGCTTCGGTTTTGTCTGCCCCGTAAAGACGGGCAAAAAACATCGTTGCTCCTGCTGTCAGCAACAATTGCATAAAACCACCCAGGAAAACTATCTTTCTGATCTTCAGCAGATGGTTAAGAGAAAATTCCAGCCCGATAGTGAACATCAGCATGACAACACCGATTTCAGCCATCAGCTCAATTTCATGCGGATGTTTTATGATGGCCAGAAGATGGGGACCGGCTACAATGCCGGTTAACATATACCCGATAATGGTAGGAACTTTTATCTTTGTGAAAATGAAATTTACCCCCGTTGAAAGGGCGAAAATGATAATAATATCTTTCAGTATATTTATTTCCATAGCGCGGGCATACTATGGCATTAAAGGTAGTGATATTTGCTATAATGAGCAATCGGGTTTTTTACCGCTTTATAACATCTGAAAAAATAAATATATTTATGGGCTGATGTTTTCCCTTCTCAGTCTTTTTAAAAACAATTGATAATTCACATAAATTATAGAAGATATTATGAAGTATACCACAGGAAAAGTAATAATCATAATGGCGGTGGCCTGTTTTATGCTGCCGGCAAATGTATTGGCTGCAGTAAAAGATTACTGGCTGGAGGCTGAAGACGCAATTCTTACCGGTGTCAGCAAGGCAACAACCTATTCCGGATACTCAGGGACTGGTTATGTTGGCGGGTTTGACACTGAGGGTGATATAATAACCTTTTCCTTTGAGGCTGAGGGAGGCTTGTATGATTTGGTTATAGGGTTCAGCACACCGCACGGGGAAAAAGGATATGAACTGACGGTCAATGGTAGCGCTTCAACCGGCATGTTCCCCGCTTCCGGGTCATTTAAGGAAGGGTCAGCAGGAAAGGTCACGCTGGAAACCGGACAGAACACTGTTATCATCGGCAATGGCTGGGGATGGTATTACATTGACTATATCAGGTTTGTTTCCTCTGTTTCATATCCGCCCTCTCCTCCACAGCAAGACCTTACAAACCCCCTGGCCACGGAAGATGCAAAGAAATTATTTGCCTTGCTTAAAGGATTATACGGGAAAAAAGTCCTGTCAGGGCAACATGACATTGTTGAACTTCAATATATTAAAGAGATCACCGGACACACCCCTGTGGTTGCCTGTTTTGATCTTATTGAATACTCCCCTTCAAGAATTGAGTATGGTTCAAATCCCGAGGGCTCGGCAGAATCATGGATAGCCTGGGAACAGGAAAAAGGTTGTATCATAAACCTTTTATGGCATTGGAATGCTCCGGCAGATCTGATCAACACCACAGGAAAGGAATGGTGGAGAGGATTTTATACTTATGCCACCACATTTGATATTGCTGCTGTACTGGCTGACACGAGTTCATCAGGATATGACCTTGTGATTCGTGATATCGATGCTATAGCCGTTCAGTTGAAGAAATTTTACGACAATGATATTCCCGTTCTCTGGAGACCTTTGCATGAAGCCTCCGGGGGCTGGTTCTGGTGGGGGGCACAGGGTCCGGAACCGTTTATTGAACTATGGAAACTTATGTATAACCGTCTGGTCAACCATCATCAATTGCATAACCTGATATGGGTTTATACAAGCGGCGATCCTGACTGGTATCCCGGCGACGACTTTGTCGATATAGCTTCGCTTGATATATACTCAAACCCCGGAGCATCGATGAGTGTTGACTGGGAAAACGTCCAGACTCAGTTCAATGGCAAAAAAATGGTGGCCCTGTCAGAGAGCGGGACATTGCCTGTGCCTGAAAAGATAAGGCTGTTCAATACATGGTGGTCATGGTTCTCCCTGTGGACAGGTGACTATATCCGTGGCGCTGATACAAAAGAACTGAAAGCTTTATACAACGATAAGGATATTCTTACGATGGAAAAAATGGGGGACTGGCGTGAATATTCATCACTGCCGGATAACCCGGAACTTTCCGGCAGCTCAGATGAGTTACAATTACACTATGATCCGTTATCCTGCGATATCTGTATTGAATATGAGTGTGATGCTGCTGCACAATGCACCATTGAACTTTTTGATTTGCAGGGGCATTTAATAACCAGTCAGTCCGGGTTTTTATCAAAACCTGATCAAACTGTTATGCGCATACCTGCAGGGAAACTTCTTCCGGGATTGTACATTGCCGTTGTCCGCAGTGATAAATCGCTGATATCCGGGAAATTCGTTGTTGCACGATAGGCACTTGAGACTATACAGTCATGCAGCCTGCCTGCCGTCAAGGCAGGTCATGCGGTCATGCAGTCTATCAAACCTTCAAATTTTCAAATCTGGAAATATATCCTATGCTTCAGCTTGCTTGAAAATCGTTTTGGTTTGTTACGCTGCAAACAGGATTTCTGCCATTGGAAAAGTTGTGCTTGCAGCGTTTATCACGTATCCTCTTTTCCCCGGGCTTACGCCCGGGGCTACCAACATCTCGCCCCTCCGGGGCTGGAACTCCACTAAATCTTCAGGTAATCTATCAATCTGTAAATCTGTTAATCTGTTAATTTGTAAACCCTCAAATCTTCAAACATTCCTTTTATTGTGGCATGTTTATTGATTTAAAATATTTAAGAATACGCTTTTAACACTTTAAAACCTCGCACCATGAAAAAGTTAATTCTTATATTTTTTCTGTTCATTCCTGCTGTCCTTGCCGATTCATGCATTGTTCATGACGGATGTGATTGTATTGTATGTGAGATATACGACGAATTCGGATATTATATAGAGGACTACGGAAGAGAATGCGGTGATTCATATGATCTTGACCGTTTTGCTGAAGAGGCCGATGACTATGCCTGGTATGTATATGGGGGATTTGCGGAGTGTTTTAATGACTGAAGTTCTGGCAACCAGTTGATGGTGTAAAGATACTTTGTTCAGAATTGGGAATGACAGCGTACAGTTTATTCATATACTTTGCAGTTGAGGCCTGAAGATTTTTGTGAAACAATTTTCTTCTGGATGGTGGTAAGTTTCTTCAATAAAGCCTTTCAGCAATAACACTTTGAATCCTTCCTTATAAAAATATCCTATTCCACGGGAACCAGCCGTACAATCTTTCCGGGATTCTCTATGGCTACATATATCAATCCGTCCGGACCTATAACCACGTTGCGTACCCGCCCGATATCTTCAAGCAGCTTTTCGCGGTGGATTACCGAATGGCCTTTTAATACAATTCTTTCGAGGTAGTGAAACCGGAGTGAGCCCATCAACAGGTTGTTATGCCAGAATTTATAGCGGGTTCCTGTTACGAAGGTCATGCCGCATGGAGCGATTGATGGTGTCCAGTAGAAAACGGGCTGCTCCAATCCGTCTTTTTCGGTAATATCTGTCAGTATGGTGCCGTCGTAGTTGATGCCATAGGAAATAACCGGCCAGCCGTAGTTCAGACCGGGTCTGATGAGATTAAGCTCATCACCGCCACGGGGTCCGTGTTCTGATTCCCAGAGTTCATCGGTAAGGGGATGAATGCAGGTTCCCTGCGGGTTGCGGTGCCCGTAGCTGTATATTGATGGCATGGCACCCGGTGTATTGACAAATGGATTATCAGCAGGAATGCTGCCATCATCGTTGATGCGGTGGATCTTTCCATTGTGATTATCTAATTTTTGAGGAAAATCGAAATGCTGACCCCTGTCACCTATGCCGAAATAGAGATAGCCTTTTTTATCAAAAGCCAGTTTGCATCCGAAATGATGGCCGCGATCGGTGTCAGGCAGTCCTTTAAAAATAATCTGAACATCAACAAGTTTGTTTCCCTTCAGTTTGGCCCTCATTACAGATGTGTTGCCAATGCGTTCTGAACTTTCCGTATTTAAAGCCGAATATGCCAGGTAAATCCATCCATTCTTTTCATATTCGGGGTGAAGGCACAGGTCGAGCAATCCACCCTGACCAAATACCATGACAGGAGGCAGTCCTTCAACAGGGGGTGAAAGCTTTCCATTAGAGAACCGGTGAAGTGTGCCGGCACGCTCTGAGATCAAAAGATCACCATCAGGTAAAAATGCCAGGCCCCAGGGAACGTCAAGCCCTGTAACCACAGTGTCAACAACAAAACGTTGCCTTTCCGATTCAATAACCCCGTCGGTCGTGACAGCAGGTTTCAGCATGCTTTTATCCTCCGGTATTCCTTTTTTTACATAATCAGCAAGTGCTTCAATCTCTTCATCAGTGAAAGTGTTTTGAAAAGCCGGCATGCCAATGTCCACAATACCGAATTTTATGCTGTTAAATGCCGAAGTACTTCCCTCCTCCTCCATCCATGCTTTGACAGCAAATTTTTCAAGATTGTCGCCATGGCATCCTGCACAGTAATTCTGGTAGTTTATCGCAGCGTTGTGTTGCAGCGGATCTTCCTTGTCTGATGGTCTGCTGTTATTGAACGATTTGATACCGATCAGGCCAAAAGCGATAAGGGCGATGGCGATGGCTGAAATGATGGCGGTACGTTTCATACTGGACAGGTTTTTGCCACGGGAGAGCGTTTATGGCGGATTGATAATTTTCATTCCTATACCAAATTTAGGCAAATGATAATTAACCTGGTATGATATTGTATAATTAACTTGAGGTGCAATTTGCAGAAACTAAAGTTAAATAGAATAAAGAATAAAGAATAAAGAATAAAGAATAAAGAATTTTTATGTCATAAGCAAAAACAATTAATGCGAATTAAGGGTTGAATAAAAATGAATTTTATGGATGGCAGTTGAATTCAATACCTGAACAAATATTTTTTTGTATTTTTCGCATGATGCTGTGCGAAAGTTACTTTCAAAACACTTTCATGTTTTTGCATGACAATCTTTACAAAATATTATAATGCCTTGTTTAATCGATCTGACAATTCTTTGGCCATTGTTTCACTTTCAAGACCGCTGATCATCGCAACACCACCTTTTATCACCCCGTTGACCATGGGCATGGAATAAACAATATCGTCAACAGCAATGGCTATGCTTTTCCCTGTATTTTTCTTTGTCAGGTCTGCCAGCTTTTTTGCTCCTTTCAGGGTAAGATATATTTGCACATTTCGTCCGTTATTTTTGGTTTTCTGAATATCTGACAGGACAATTGCCGGTTTATGATTTACTGCAATAACAGCCAGGTTCTGACCCTCCTGATCAACAGGGAAAATTGCTTTAAGCAGACGAATCCCTTCAGTGGTGAACAAATCATCGGGCAAACCGGGGTCACTTTTTGGCAGGTATCCGATAACAGGTGACTGAGGATCGCTTTCAAAATGAATTGTGGTGACTTTCAGTGAATCCAATGCGTGGGCAGGGAGTTCACCAAACTTTACCGTTTCATAAATGCCGAAGCTAACAGACTGATCTTCGGATATTTCTTTGCTGTTGCATGAGAACAATGCAAACAGTATTAGCAGTAATGATACACTTGTGGTCTTCATATTATTTCTTTTTGTTTTTTTTAAATAATTTAAAATAATCGGCAATTGAATTAACATAGGTTTCATAGGCGGTGATACCTTTTTCGGTGATCTCACAGGTGGTGAGCGGGTAATTGCCCCTGAAGGATTTTTTAATGTGAATATATCCGGCTTCATTGAGTTTGCTTAACTGAAAGCTTAAATTGCCTTTCGTTGTGTTGATGTTATCCAGGAGATAACTGAACTCAGCTGTCCGTGCACCGATAAGAATTGACATGATGGCCAGCCTTACCTGCGAATGCATTAACGGATCAAGATCGTTGAACATAACGGGTCAGCTTTTGCGTTTTGAATATAAAACATGCCCTGGTATAATAAATGCGATGAGCCATCCAATGGCCTCGGCCAGCAACTGCTGCTGTAAAGGCAGATGAGAACTGATATAAGCCAGTAATCCGAATACAATCCCCCCGATGATGATCAGCCTGTAACGGAGAATGCCCCCGGTAACCACCGTAGCGAATGCAATAAGAACCATAAAAATCGGATGCTGAAGCTCAAAGAATATTCTATGCGTTACATTGAATTGTATCAGGTTAATAAGTACCATGCAAACAACCAGAGATATCCATACATAACGAAGTGATATACCGATATAGGTTGTTACCCTTTTTCTTTGCCGGTAAAGGTAAAATGCAGTGAAGACAAATCCGCCAATAGCCAGGATAATGCCTGCATATTTTACAAATTGTTTCATCGGAAGGGTATGGATGTTGTTTGAAATGAGAAATTCACTCATGTAAGTAAAAAAGCCAATCCACCCCCAAACAATAAACAAAATACCATCGTGTCTTATCTTTTTATGGGAAACCTGTATCATTTCCCTGATAACCTGAATGGACTGAACTTCATCGAAAGATCTCTGTCCGTTTGTGTCTGTTTCCATATTCTTTTAATTTAGTATATAAAACAAATTTGCAATACAAACTTAATTAAGTTTGCAATACAAACCAAATTTTTTTAGATTTTTTTAATCCCCCCTTCCGATAAGCTGAAACGGTGCCCAGTAGAATGGTGCGGGATATTGTTTCATGACCTCACGCTGTGCCATACTCAGGGCTTCCTGGGGTGAATGAATCTCAAGGTTTCTGTAAAAGGTTTTCATCAGAAGGGCAGTAGGCTGGTCGGCTACGCTCCATAAACTAACAATCATTGCAGGAGTGCCCGCATAGAGGAATGCACGGCTGAAGCCGATCAGCTCATCTCCCTGGCTCAGGTCACCCATTCCGGTTTGGCAGGCACTGAGTGTAACCAGACTGGCATTAAGGTTGAGTCCGAATACCTCATTAACGGTCAGGAAGCCATCGTCACTTTCGGAGGGAGCAAAGAGCAGGTACGAATAGAGTGGCTGTTTTGCATCCAGCAGGCCATGTGTTGCGAGATGAATATACCGGAACGATGAAGCGTTATTTTTAGCAAAGGTTTCGGTAGATTCATTTTCATACTTCACGGTAATATCATTAAAAACATTCTGAATCTGTTCAACCTCCTGTTTTGTTCCCGGAAGTCCTGAGAATTCTTTGAGCTCAAGATTCCCCAGGGCCATGGCCAGTATCTGTTTCGCGGGATGGTATTCCTTTATTTTGCAGAAACCATAAACATTGGCTGATGGGGTATAAAAAATATTGAATTTTTCAATCAGGAAATTACTGTCGGGCATGATAAGCGCCTGAAAGGGTAAAAAATGAAGTGCGCCATTGGGGATAATCCCCAGATTAACTGCCCCGCCAAAATATCCCTCAACTGGCTTTATAAGATGATCATATACTTTTCTTAACTGATACTGAGCTGACTGATATTTTGTCATTTCAGTCGAAGGATCGTCTGATTGAGCCCATTTGCCGTTCCTGTCAGCGAAATCAGATACTTTCCTGACAGCACGGCGGGCATCCGTAACAAGATTTGTGACAGTTTCTGCCGGTATTTTTTCAACAAAGGGGACCAATGTATTGCGCCCAAGGATCCATATGGCCATGTATTCGTCACCGGTCCAGTATGCCAGCAAAACAGTCTGATTATCAAGCTGTGCCTGTAATTTATTCAATGGTGAAGGTTCAATGCTCACCATTGAGGCATATTCCTTGTTCTTAAGCTTGATCTGTTCCATCAGCAAGGAATATTCTTTTCTTGACATTGACAGTTCTTCCTCAACTTCAGCAGCGGACAGTCCCCTGTCGGTTCCCATGTTGATGGAATGAACCATCCCGGAAAGGGTGTTGATGCGCAATCGCAGATCCTGTTCACGGGTTATCAATTCCTGATCGTCAGTATGATTAGTATTGATTTTTTGGTTTCCGATCATGTCGAGGAATGCCCTGGCGCGTGCCCTTTCGGCATATAAAAAGGCTTCCTCCGGTGCTCCTGATTCCAGCAGCAGCAGGATCAGACGGTCGTAGACCTTAACTTTGTTATCAATGTATTTGCTTTTGTATTCTTCTATCGTAAACCGGCCCCTGATATCTTCAATGATGGTTACAGCCTTTTTGTATGCAGCTACGGCGGAGTCGGGGTGTAAGGTCAGCTCGAATACTCTTCCTTTCTGATACCATACCTCCCACAGGATTTCATCATTGGAAGTGAGTTGTAAGGCTTTTGTCAGGTAATCACCGGCCTTTATATAATCATTTTCTTCGATATATAGTTCACCGAGTCCCAGGAAAGCGGCAGCCATTCCCTCATTCATCTGCGAACGACTGAAGTAATCAATGGCATTGCTGTAGTTTCGGATGGCAGAATCAGTTTTTCCGGCTGTGTGGTTCATTTCTCCCATTCTTAATAAAATCAACCCCGTTGCTACGCCTGCATTGATCGAACTATAGTATTGACCGGCATGCCCAAGATCCCCAAGACGCATATTACCAGAGGCTCGTAAAGCCATTGCTTCCATTTTACTGGTGTCCTGTATCTTCCTCGCATGTTCGTAATAATTCTTTGCAGTTTCGGCATCACCCAGGCTGGCATATGCATCCCCTACACCAATATTTGCCCAGATAATCTGGGGAATTACCCTTGACTGTTCAGCTCCATCAAGTGCTTTTATTTTATGCCGAAGTGATTCTTCATAATCAGTCTGTGCCGCATACACTTCTCCGAGTAACTGGTGATGTCGCGCCGTGCACATATTGAGTTCCTCTGCCAATGCTTTTGAATGTTTGAGTAAAACCATTCCTTCGGGTATCAGGCCAAGATCAGCATAAATTTTACCCCGTAACAGCTCGGCTTCCATGATCCCGGCTTTATCCTTCAGTTTTTTATAGAGATCTAATGCCAGCATGGCATTCTCACCAGCTTGCTCAAATTTTCCGAGAACGGTATAAACCTGCGCGAGAGAAAGATAGGTGTCTGCAGCCGACAATTGATTCTGCCCTTTGAGGCTCAATTCCATACCTTTATTCAGTTTCATTGCCTGTTCAAGGCAGTATATGCCTTTCCTGAAATCTCCTTTATACAGGTTCAGCATTCCGAGTAATCTATGATCTTCAATGATTTCCAGCTGATTTTTTTGGATTGAATCTATATCAAGTGCTGTGATAGCATGGGCAACGGCATCGTTGAACTTACCCAGTGCGGCAAAAGCCTGTGCCAGTTTACGGCAGGTACCGGCTTCCATGTCCTGATTCCTTAAGTTACCAAGCTTTGCACTGGCCGTAAGCGAGTTCCGGTAATGGACAATGGCCTGCTCATATTGATACTGATTGTAATAATGATCACCCAATTGTTGTTCCTGGGTGACATGAACAGACGGACTTGCACAGCGTTGAAATGATATTATGGTGAAAATAAGCAGCCAGTAAATTTTTCCTGTATGTGAATGATTCATCATAAAAAACATTAAAATATCATGCCGGTATATGTCCTGATATTATTTTATCAGAATGTATATTGAATTGATATTGAATAGCTGGGATCTGCACCGGCATTTTTACCTTTGACAGGAATTTTAACAAATTCAGAAAGCCTGAATCTTCTGATCTGGAAATAGACAGAAGGATTGTATTCAATGACCCAACGCCTGGCGTATTTAATGGGTTCAGGATAATAATAAGTGCTTTCTGTCATAGTATAATAATGAAAAGAATTAATCAGAACGATCCAGTCGTTTAAGTGAGATCCGATGCCTGTAACAGTTCCAAACAGATTCCCTCTTTTGAATTCAATGGCATCTTCGTATGGATTTATAACTTTAGTCCCCTTGAAATTATAGTCATAATAGGCAAAAAGGGTAATGGAAAAGGGATATATGACCTTTTTTAAAAACAGGTCGGCTGACAGGGTGAAATGACCAAAACCTGTTGGAAGATCATATTCTTCATCATTTTTGATATTTTTCGGGTTTTTTGGTCCGGTAGGTAAAATGCCAAACAGCCCCAGCCTTAGCGACGGAAATAACTCCCCTTCATTAATAACCTGATACCTCATGCCGGTTTCCAGGTCGCCGATTCCCCTGCCTTTATTGCAGATTGATGTGAGCGAATCAAAATCAACAAAAGGACATATTATCCTTCCTGAAACATTTGATTCCTTAAAATAATAAGGAAGGCGGACCCAAAACTCAATCCGGTTGGTCAGACCATATTGTAACCCCGGCATAAAAGTAAGACTTTTGGAATATATGTTTGTTCCCATTAAATATTCCTTGTTCCCTTCTTTATCAAATATCCTGTCGGTAAAAATAAAATCAAAATTTATTCCGGCACGCATATAGCCTTTTTTAAGCGTCGGGGGTTCGGTAATTATGGTTTGCTGTTTCAGATCGGAAGGAAGTATTATGTTTTCAAACTGACACCAGCCTCTGAACGTTATAATACTGATGAACCCTGCTGTGATATATATAATTTTTCTCATGAACAGGTCAGGTGTTATTGGTAAGCGAATAGGTTAATGCTGAAACCTGTCAGAAAAGTCATCTGACTGATCAGGTTTTTCCCTGCAACCGGTAATAACATGTGCTGTTCAATTCTGAGAGCAGGTGAAACCAGGATTTCGTATCCGAGAGATACGTTTACCAGCGATTTTTCAGGACTGCTTACCTTTTTCCCTGTAAGGTTACTCCATCCTCCGTGATGGCTGAAATTTGACAAAGCCAACCTGACTGTGAACCATTTAATGGCCTGGGCTGCCAGTTCTCCGTAATAATCCAGTGTATATCCGTAATTGAATTCATATTGAGTTTTTTCATATTCAAAAGTGTTACTGACCAATCTGAAATTCCAGTCATACGATATACCATACCTGATCCCTGTTGAATATAGAAATATGCCTGTGAAAGAGATGTATTGTGTCCTTATTTTTAAGGAACTTCCCAGAAATGCGACAGGTACGCCTGTCGAAAATGTATTGTTGTATTTATAATCAAGGGCTACGGTTTCATTATCAATTATCGTACAGGTATGGTCGGGTTTACCGGGTTCAGATCCAAAAACCGGAAGAGATATACCGGCGTTAATAAGCCAGTTGACAGGGTGCCATTTGACAGGAGCCGTCAGATCAATACCCAGGAAAAGATCGTTCATGCCACGGTATTGATTTAACTCTGAAACATTCATTACTCTTTCAAACCCGACGAGTTTCCGGTTCTGGCTGCGGATTCCCATATTGGCATACTGTGTTGAAATAACCAACTGGAGGTAATCAAGGACACCAAATTTTATGTAAAAAGGCATCATCTGTTTTGCAGACGCCGAACCATCAAAAGCAAGATCGATTTTTTTACCATTCCTGTCATACTTCGCATTGATGATTGAGAATTCATAGCCGCTGCTGAATTGAAACTGCCCTTTATGCATGGCCACAGGTCTGTCGACATACCGCTCGGTTAACAGATCGTATTTGCTGACTGTCTGACCCATAGCAGGGAGGACAAAGGAAAGAACTGCCGGAAATATAATTATGGTTTTTAGTAATTTCATGTATGATGATATCTGCATTTATTCAGTAATATATACATTGATACCCCCGTAACGCGTACCGAACCAAAGATTTCCTTCACGATCCATCATGGAACAATAGACATGATTGTCGGTAAGACCCTGACCAACTTTGAAGGATTGCATTTCAGCCCCGTTATATTTTACAATGCCATCACCATAAGTTGAGAACCAGATGTTCCTGTTCCGGTCTTCAACCATTGACATGACAAAGGAAAAGGAAGAACCATTCAATAAACTCACAAGTTCCGTTGTCGATCTTTTTATATCATAGCGTATCAGGTATTTTTCAAACGCTGATGAAAACCATAAAGCACCCCAGCTATCCTGTAATATACAACTTATATTATCAGGGTTTATGTTCATGATTTCATCAGCCATTACAAAAGAAGAACCATTAAAGAACATGGCACCACCTTCTGTTGCAAACCATATTCTTTTTTCATTATCTTCCATAATACAATATATCGTATTATAATCCAGACTGTCATGATGGTAATAATCCCATTTTTGGGCATTTGCCCTGATAATTCCGGCATCTGTTCCAATCCAGAGCTGACTCCTGCTGTCTGAATACATTGAAAAAGCAACAATACCTCCTTCAATTGAATAGATTATATTGTTGCTCATATAATTGAGACCTGAATCAGTACCAAACCATATCGCACCAAAAACGTCCTGTTCAATGGCATATACACAGTTACTCAGCAATCCGTTTTTTGTGCTGTAATTAGTCCACCCGTGACCGTCATACCTGCTGACACCGCCATCATTTGTGCCAACCCAGATGATGCCATTTCTGTCCTGCTTAACAGCCCATATGAAATTATCCTTTAAACCGTTGGACGTATTATAGGTCTTCCATTGGCCCACATCCCTGAAATTGATAACATCAGGATCTTCTTCGCAGGAAAATACGATTGAAAGAATCATTATGAAAAGAATGGGTGAAAAATATGAAGGCATTAGTTTCATCCGGCCTTAGTTAGAATTTGGGCATAGAATTGCTGTCAGAAATATATAGATTTCTATAAATTTAAGAAGAAGTAACGGAATATCAAAAATTTACATAAGTAAATTCAGGCAGGTCAACAAATCAACAAATAATTATGACTGCAAGACCAGATGACCGCACGACTGCACGACCTGCCTTTCATTATGCAGGTCATGAACCGTAGGTTCTACTTAATATCACTGTGGTACTTCTGTACCGATTTCACTTTATAGTCGCCGTTCTGCCGTTCCTTTATGCCTTTGGTGGCAGCAGTGGCAGCTGAAGTTGTGGTGATATAGGGTATTTTATATTTAATGGCATTTTTACGGATATAGGAATCATCGTATTCGCTTTGCTTGCCGGCGGGAGTGTTGACCACCAGGTTGATCTCTTTATTTTTAATGGCATCCACAATATTGGGCCTTCCTTCATGTACTTTTTTTATAGCCTTAGCCGGTATGCCGTTTTGTTCAAGGAACACTTTGGTGCCGCCTGTGGCCAGGATGTTAAAGCCCATATCTCTGAAACTTGTTGCGGCTTCTAATATCTTGTTCTTATCCCTGTCGGCGATGGTGATCAGCACAGTTCCTGATACAGGCAGGGGAACCTGTGTGGCTTCCTGTGCCTTGAAGAATGCCAGTCCGTAATTGTCTGCAAAACCAAGCACTTCGCCTGTCGACCGCATTTCGGGTCCAAGCAACGGGTCAACCACAGGGAACATGTTAAAGGGGAAGACCGCCTCTTTAACGCCATAATGGTTTATTTTTCCGTGCCTGAGGTTAAAGTCCTGCAGTTTTTTACCCAGCATGACCTGTGTTGCAATTTTCGCCATGGCAATATTGCACACCTTTGATACCAGGGGTACTGTGCGTGATGCCCTGGGATTGGCTTCGAGAATATACACCACATCCTCATAAATGGCATACTGGATATTCATCAATCCGCATACCTTCAATTCAACGGCTATCTTTCGTGTATACTCATTGATTGTTTTAATATGTTTCTCGGGGATGATTACCGGGGGGATGACACAGGCTGAGTCACCGGAATGTATTCCGGCATATTCGATATGCTGCATCACGGCCGGAACAAATGCGTCCGTACCGTCGGAAATGGCATCAGCTTCCGATTCAATGGCATCTTCAAGGAATTTATCGATCAGTATTGGTCGTTCGGGCGATACGTCAACGGCAGCCGTGAGGTATTGCTCTAACATTTCTTCATCCAGTACGATTTTCATACCCCTGCCGCCGAGCACATATGAAGGTCTGACCATCAAAGGATAACCGATCTGCTGTGCGATCTCCAGGGCTTCTTCAATGGTGCTGGCCATGCCGGATTCGGGTTCTGGAATGCCAAGGTTTTTCATGATCCGGCGGAACCGGTCACGGTCTTCGGCCAGGTCGATGGCTTCCGGACTGGTTCCCAAAATATTGACCCCTGCCTCCGCCAGTTCGCTGGCAATGTTCAGAGGGGTCTGTCCGCCAAACTGAACAATGACACCTTCAGGCTTTTCTTTTTCATAAATGCTCAGAACATCTTCAACTGTCAGTGGCTCAAAGTAAAGTTTGTCAGCTGTGTCATAATCGGTTGAAACGGTTTCGGGATTGCAGTTGACCATGATCGATTCATACCCGGCATTGCGGATGGCAAATGCAGCATGCACGCAACAATAATCAAATTCAATGCCCTGGCCGATGCGGTTTGGTCCGCCACCCAACACCATTATCTTTTTCCGGTTGCTCACAGATACCTTATCCGGGGCATTATAGGTTGAATAATAATAGGCCGCATTTTCAACCCCGCTGACGGGAACAGGCTCCCATGCCTCTTTTATGCCGAGTGAGAGACGTTTTTCACGGATCATCTTTTCGGAGATGTGCAGTAATTGTGCTAGGTATTTATCCGCAAAACCATCCCTTTTTGCCTGTATGAGCAATGCATCAGGGATCATAGATCCTTTGAAACGCATTATTTTCTCCTCGAGCTCAACCAGCTCTTTCATCTGTTTGATGAACCAGGTCTTGATATGGGTTTTGGCAGACAGCTCATTGATGCCGGCACCTTTACGTATGGCCTCATACATGATGAACTGCCTTTCGCTGGAAGGATAATTAAGCATGTTCATTAATTCTTCCAGGGATTTGCTGTTAAAATCCCTGGCAAAGCCAAGTCCGTATCGTCCAATCTCAAGTGACCGGATGGCTTTTTGTAAGGCTTCCTTGTAGTTCTTGCCAATGCTCATCACTTCACCGACAGACTGCATCTGTGTTCCCAGCTTATCTTCAAGGCCTTCGAATTTCTCAAAGGCCCAGCGGGCAAATTTAACCACCACATAATCGCCCGAAGGCGTGTATTTTTCGAGTGTCCCTTCCCGCCAGTATGGAATCTCATCGAGTGTGAGACCCCCGGCCAGCAGTGAGGAGACATAGGCGATAGGAAAACCTGTGGCTTTTGAAGCCAGGGCTGATGAACGTGAAGTACGGGGGTTGATCTCAATAACAACAACACGGTCGGTTTTCGGGTCATGGGCAAATTGTACGTTGGTTCCGCCAATGACACCAATAGCCTCAACTATATCATATGAGTATTTCTGCAGCCGTTTCTGCAATCCTTCGCTGATGGTAAGCATGGGTGCGGTACAATATGAATCACCGGTGTGTATGCCCATGGCATCAACATTCTCGATAAAACATACGGTTATCATCTGGTTTTTGGCATCGCGAACGACTTCAAGTTCCAGTTCTTCCCACCCTAAAACAGATTCTTCTATCAGTATCTGGTTTACCATGCTCGCTGACAAACCCCTGCTGGCGATGATGCGCAATTCTTCAATATTATAGACAAGACCTCCGCCGGTGCCTCCCAACGTATAGGCAGGTCGAATAACCACCGGATATCCAAGCTCGTCGGCAATTTTTTCGGCCTCTTCAACAGAGTTTACAGCTGTGCTCCGGGGCATATCAATGCCCAGGCTTTCCATGGTTTTTTTAAAAGCCGTACGATCTTCGCCGCGTTCAATGGCATCAATGTTAACACCTATAACCTTTACCCCGTATTTGTCAAGTATTCCCTTCTTTGCCAGCTGTGACGAAAGGTTTAAACCAGTCTGCCCTCCGAGATTCGGGAGCAGGGCATCGGGTCTTTCCTTCTTTATGATTTCAGTAAGCGCGTATTCGTTTAATGGCTCAATATAGGTGACATCAGCTATCTCGGGGTCGGTCATAATGGTAGCCGGATTGGAATTCACAAGAACGATTTTATACCCCAGAGACCGTAAGGCTTTACATGCCTGCGTGCCGGAATAGTCAAATTCACAGGCCTGACCGATGATGATGGGGCCGGAACCAATGATCAGAACGCTGTTGATGTCTTTTATTTTTCCCATTAATGATAATTTAATTTTAGAGTAAAGGCGGTAAAAAAAACTGGAGCAAGATAAAAAAAAGACGGCTATCACGAAGGAATTTAAGGAGATTAATTTTTGAACAATGAATAGTTAAAAGTGAAAAGTGGATAGTAAATAGTGAATAATGCGAATCAAGAGTTGGTGATTTTGCCAAAAAGACACAAAACCACGAAGATATTATCAAAGAATTTCATTAGTAATGCCAATTTGGAGTTGGTGTTTTTCTGCTTCTTTATTGGTTTGGGATTGCAACCCCAAACCTTTCAGTTGAGCCTTCCTTAACTGGCGCAAGCGTCCGCTTGTGCCTCCTCATCGGGTATAGTTTTCATAATTACACCCGATATTCGTCATGGCTGTGTTCCTGGCAATCGGGTGTTCAGGATAGCATCCTGCAATCGAAGCATCATGCCGTGCCGAATTTATTTCGGCATCCCGGCATCCCCAAGGCAACGGGCATTATTTCTCGCTGATTGCGCAGATGAACCCACCTGGCGCGCTTTTGCAAAAGCGCACAAGCACAGAGATTTCTCAGCATGCTTTTTTTGCATCAAAAACCACGTTCTAAGCTTTAAAAAGGACTTGTTTTTGGCCCGACCCCTATTCTCGGCTATTCTCTCGTATCAATTTGTCTGCCTTTGTACTGAAGAAGATAAACCTGTATAATAATTCCGTCTTTAACCTTGTTATCGCTCACGGTATCCGTTTTGATAAGTTTTGATTCTGATAAAACACGGTTAAGATTTTCCATATTCAATTCAAGGTTGTTAAATCTGACGGCACAAAATGCTTCTCCGGGTGTCAGAAATTCTCCGGGCTGCTCGAATTGATGTATCTCCGGGAAGGCGTCAACATTGGACATTTCTGCTTTAAGCCAATAATGACTTAATCCTGAATTACCGCTGTATTCTATCATTGGTCCGGCAGTTATTTCGGTAATGTGTAAGATTTTGCTTATTTCAGGATAAGTAGTGGTGATATATTCGATGGTCTGTTGATAGGGTCCGTATGAAAAATAGAAAGTGGAAACAGAAATCCGTATACCGAGAAATAAGATAACCAATATTAAAATCGCCTTCAGCCATTCTGTCTTCATTTGAATAAAAAGGATCGTTGGCGGGATAACAAGCATAACAACTATGGCCACAACATACCTGGAAAATAAAACGGGTTGTGAAAACAAGGAAATAATCATTATAACAAGCAACGTCCCTGTAAAAATAAACAGCGACAGCCACAAAACCAATCGGTACTCGGAAAACGATTTCCCGGCACTTTTGAAAAAGGTATAAATAATAAGGCTATACATTAAAATAACAAATGAAACGGAATAACCGGTTGTCCAGAATTGTTCGGTGAAAGGAATTCCATAACAATGAAGAACAGTAGTCAGACTAACATCAGGAACCCAAAAAGCATGTTGAACTCTTTTTACCTGGATCATAAACATAAAGAGCCATGGGAGAAACAGCAAGGTTGCCAGCAGCAATGAAAGTAAATGATGGCGCCACTTTTTATTCTTTGTAATAAGCAGGTATAAAAAAACAAATGCATTGGATACAAACGCGGCGACCATGCTATAATAGTGAATATACATGGCCACCACGGTGAAAATAAAAAGAAAAACCAAATCGCGGTTTCTTCCCGTTCTTATGAATAAGTAAGAATATATACACACCCCCGTTATTGAAAATGCGGCCCAGGTGTACATCCTGGCCTGGTGCGAGTATGCTGCCAGCATGGGAACTGATATCAGCATCAGGCAGAAATACAGTGCCCCCTGCCGGCCGAAAACACGTTGACCGGCAAAATACCCCAGCAACAGGGTTGATAATACCCCAAGCACTGAAAAAAAGCGCAATGATACAGGGGTTATACCAAATAAAGCTGTAAACAATTTTAATCCCAGGTAATACAGTGGCGGGTGTAAATCGTTTTTAAACTGACCATAAAAGTCCGGTAAGGAACCTTTCAGCATTGATTTGGTATATATCTCGTCACTCCACAAATCACTGAATCCGATATTGAACGAATAGAAAAAAACGGCAAAAACAAAAATCAACAGGAACATTAACAAGTTATTTCCGGTTAGCTTTCTTACTACATTTTTCATATTAAAATATTGGTTTTCTGCTCTTTATAATTCTATTGGTTTAATGCATTATGGCTCTTTATCAATTGGTGTCAGCTCATTTATGGAAAAGGCACCTTTACCAATCGTCTTAAAAAAGCAAGACCGGGTTTTAAGGTGTTTAGCATCAGCCGGTATTAAAATAAAATCTGATTGATGTGGTACTAAAGTAAGGAAATGTTAAAAATTGTCCAACTTTTTAATGAAAGTCAGCTAATTGTTCGACATTCAATGTTCCCGGGAGGTATAGGAGATGTCGGTTGACGGTTGTCAGTTGTCTGAATAGCCGGAATAGTGAAAAGTGAAAAGTGAAAAGTGGCTGGTGATCAGGGGTTAGTGGTTGGAACATTGCGGGGCGGGTAGAATAAACGGTCATTAACCTGTAAAATCAACACCAACACTATAAGTCTCTGTTATTTTCTTTTTATTCTTTTGTTTTTCAAATAAATACCTGCTATTGTTAATTCTTCTTTTTCTTTGAGAACATCCGAATCAGTCCGCTCCTCTGAATAGCCTCCGAAGAACGGGTTATCTCCCTGATACCGGTGTTCAGTTCGTAAAGAAGGATTTCGAGTGAGTCGGCAAAGGCAGTATCGGCAATAAATCTGCTGAGGGCATTTTCATTGTTATTGAGCCGGTGACTGAATTCAACCAGGTTACGTGTGGTTTGCTCAAGGTTTATACTTGACAGGTAAAGATTTTGTGTAAGGGATGTATCAGTGAACAGGCGCCCGAAAACGCCTTCGCCGGCATTTACCTTTTCGGTGACCTCGGCAAGATCTTCGGTTATGGCTTTAAGGTTAAAACCGGCAGAATCAAGTTGTCGGGTGAACAGGGTGTCGGTAAACAGTTTTCCCATAAAGCCCTGGCCCATATTGGCCTTTTCCGAGATCTCAACAAGGTTTTTCGAAATTGATGTAATATTACGGCTTGTTTTGTCGAGATTTTGTGTTATAACGGTATCTGTAAAGATCTTGCCGAAAATGCCGTCACCCCGGTTAACTTTGTCTGTTATGTCAATAAGGTTTTTTGAAACAAAAGCAATATTCTCGCTTGACTTTTTGACCTCTTTGAGTATATCATCAATATCAACCTGCTCGATGGTTTGCAGTATATCATCTTCATTAACTGATCGACTTTGGCTGCTTCCAGGTAATATGATGACGATCTTGCCGCCCATCAATCCTTCATTGGCAATGGTCACTTTTGAATCCTGCTTGATCAGTTTAACAACGTTTTCTTTTATTGTAAATCCGGTCTTTACACGGGTATCTGACATCAGCTCAATGCTGCTTACCGTTCCGATGTCAATACCTGAAAAATGTACTTTGTCACCAATTTTCAGCCCTTTGATATCCCTGAATATGGCTGTGATCTTCAATGTCGGGCCAAAGATGTTCTGTTGTTTGCCGACGATATAGATGCCTGCGATAAAGATTAAAACTCCCAGGCTGATAAATAAACCGATGTTAATCGCTTTTTTTCGTTGCATGACGGAATGTTTTAGGTGGAAAAAAACATTGACACATGCCGGTCCTCAGACACGCCAAGCGTCTTATAGTTACCTTCAGCGATGAATTTTCCGTTATGAAGGATACATATTCTGTCAGATACGGTTTCAGCGCATTTCATATCGTGTGTGACGATGATCGAAGCAGTGCCCTTTTCACGCTGGATGGACATGATCAGATCGCTGATTTCCTGTGCTGTAAAGGGATCGAGACCTGAGGTAGGCTCATCATACAACATGATCTCAGGGGATAACATCAGCGCCCTGGCAAGACCTGCACGTTTCTTCATCCCGCCTGATAATTCTCCCGGCATTTTGTCTATCGCGTCGAGCAGATCAACGCTTTTCAGGTTCTTTTCAACAAGTTGTTTCATCTCTTTTTCAGAGGTTTTGAAGAAACGGGTATTGCGCATAAGCGGGAAAAGCATGTTTTCTCTGAGTGATATAGAGTCATAAAGTGCACCATGCTGAAATACATATCCAATGCGTGTCCTTATTTTATCCAGTTCATCATGGGTGCATTTCTCCACATTTGTGTCAAAAACCTGAATGCTGCCATTATCTGGGGTGAGCAAACCAACAATACATTTCAGGAGGACAGTCTTCCCGGTCCCTGATTTCCCCAGCACCACAAGGTTTTCACCTGGCCTGAGCCCAAGGTTGATATCCTCCAGTACCGTTTTTCCGGCAAAGGCTTTATAAAGGTTTTGTATGGTTATGATGTTGCCTGTTTCCATAGTTAAATCTCAAATAAACTGGTGATCTGAACGGCAATGAGGTCGATGAGGAATATGACCATAGACGAAACCACTACAGCTGCATTGGCAGCATGCCCGACGCCTTCCGTACCCCTGTTGGCGTAATATCCCTTATAACAGCTGATGATGCCGATGAAAAAACCAAAAAAGAAGGTTTTAATGGTTGCCGGAATGATATCATAGAAATAAATGCCGTCAAATGCCTGGGTGAAGAATAAAGGAAATGAGATGTTGCTGTAAGCCTTCATGCCCAGAAATGATCCCATGAAGGCAATAAAATCGGCATAAAATACAAGGACAGGCAACATGATGGTGGTGGCCAGCACACGGGTAACAACAAGGTATTTAATCGGATTGGTGGCTGATACCTCCATGGCGTCAATCTGCTCAGTCACCCGCATTGAACTCAGCTCAGCCCCGATTCCCGATCCAACTTTGCCGGCGAACAGCAAGGCCATGATAACCGGACCCATTTCCCTGATAATAGAAACAAACACCAGGTTTGGAAGCCATGCTTCAGCGCCCAGATCGGCCATCATTGGTCGTGTCTGAAGGGTGAGGACAAGTCCCAGGATCAGCCCTGTAACACTGATCAGAAAAAATGAACGGTAGCCTGTTTTATACATTTGATTGATCATCTCATCAAATTCAAAACGCTTTGTAAACAGGTTATTAAAGAATAATCCGATAAAACGGAAAATCTCGGTAAGCTCTATCAGGAATGTTTCGATATTTTTTAATAAAAGTGATGTTTTCATTACCGAGGTTTGGGTTAAATGAATTAAGCCTTAAGAAATCTGTCCGGAAATGGCGGACAAATGCCCGATTATCGAAAACAAATTATAAAATTACGGAATTATGGAATATAAAACCATACCGTTGTCATTTTGACAGGCATACGATGAGGTTTGCAGTAATGCCCCGTAACACAGATATAATTTTTGTTAAATTACGTTAATGACATTTGATTTTTACATGAATTTACATAAGTTTGGTTCATCATTGACGTTATTCTTCCTATATGTTCATTCATATAATTTAAACCCAAAACAACAATTATAATGAGCCAGATTATTCCCAGGAGGAAATTCATCCGTTCAGCTGCTTTGGCCGGGGGATCAATGGTGTTACTCCCACATTTAAAAGGCAATGCCATGGTACTGGCTTCTCCGGCAAACGGATATTTTCTCAATGAATTCGGCATTGATGAAGCGCTCTGCCGGAAATTGCTATCTAAAGCCTTATCAAGGGGAGGTGATTTTGCCGATCTGTATTTTGAACATACGGTATCCAGTTTCCTTGGTCTTGAAGACGGGAAAGTTAACCGTTCTTATGGAGATATCACCCTTGGTGTGGGCATCCGCACCGTCAAAGGTGATCAGGTGGGATACGGGTTTACTCAGGATCTTACAGAGGAATCGATGATGTCTGTGGCAGCAACTGCTGCTTCGCTATGTGATACTTCTGCAACAGCCGTTTCAGATGAATTCAGCCGGCCTGCTTTGAAGAATTATTACCCTGTTGATCCCGGTTTAATTGAAATACCGGGCAGCCTGAAGCTGCCTGTTCTACAGCAGATCAATGAAAAATGCTTTTCCTTTTCTCCCCTGGTGGTTAAAGTCAATGCGGGTTTTTCGCATGACCTGAAACATATCATGGTCGTTACCAGCGACGGCATTATAGCGGAGGATACACAGCCTTCGGGATACATATATGCTTCTGTTGTTGTTGAGAAAGACGGCAAACGGGAATCCTCAGGATGGAACCTTGGCGGCAAACGTGATTTCTCATATTACACAAGCGAGGTCGTTGAAAAAGTAGCTTCCAAAGCAGTTAACAATGCTTTAAAGTTATTTGATGCCATACAACCCCCGGCAGGAGAGATTCCTGTTGTCCTCGGCCCGGGAGTCACAGGTATTTTGCTGCATGAAGCCATCGGTCACGGCATGGAAGCCGATTTCAACAGAAAAAAGATATCGACATACAGCACCATGCTGAATAAAAAGGTGGCTGAACCTTTTGTTACCATCATTGATGACGCTACCAACCTGAATCTTTCCGGCAGCATCAACGTTGATGATGAAGGGGTGCCTGGAAAGAAGACCATCCTTGTCGAAAACGGCATACTGACCGGATACCTGCATGATAAGATATCGGCTAAGCACTATGGTGTTGAACCTACAGGCAACGGGCGAAGACAAAGCTTTGAACACTATCCTCTGCCCCGGATGCGCAACACCTACATGCTTGGAGGCGATGCCATGCCTGAAGATGTGGTTAAAGCTGCCGGAAATGGTATTTATGTGGAAGATGTCAGCAACGGGCAGGTGAAGATCGGAGAGGGCGATTTTGCATTTTATGTATCGCAGGGACGTATGATAGAAAATGGTAAACTGACGGCCCCCGTTAAGGATATTAATATAATGGGCAACGGTCCGAAAATGCTTTCCAATATAGTTATGGCAGCCAACGACCTGGAAATGTTCGAGGGTGGCGGCGGAATGTGTGGCAAAAACGGACAGGGCGTGCGGGTGTCGTTCGGACTTCCGACATGTCTTGTTAAATCAATGACAGTTGGCGGAACCCGGCAGAAAGGAGGTGCATCATGAATGCTGCCATGCAGGAATTGCTAAACTGGGTAATTGACCAGACAAAGAAAGCCGGTGCACCGGAAAGTAAGGTCTCCGTTTCGAAACGGCGGTTTGTTGATATAAGATACAGGGAGAAAAGGCCTGACACCGTCAAAGAGGCTATGACCCAGAATCTTAATCTTGAAGTTTTCATGAACGGCCGGTATTGTTCCCAGTCTACTCCTGATCTGAGGAAGTCGACCCTGGAGAAGTTTATTAAGGAAGTTGTGGAAAATGCTTCCATCCTTGATCAGGATCCTTATCGTACCCTGCCTGATCCGAAATATTTTACCGGGATAACTGATATAGGCCTCGATCAGAAAGATACGCAACATGGAAATTATTCTGCTCAGGACCGGCATAATGTGGCCAGGTCAATAGAAGAAATGAGCCTGTCAAAAGGTGGCGAAAAAGTTATTTCTGTTGAAGCCACCTGTTATGATTCACAATCTGAAGAATACGTAAAAACCAGCAATGGTTTCGAAGGATCGGTTGAGGAAACATATTACTCAAAGGGTGCTTCAGTAACGATGCAGGATGAAGGAGACAGAAGACCCAACAGCGGATATTGGGTCAGCAGTCGCATTAGGGAGGATCTCCCGGATTCAGAAGAAGTCGGGAATCTGGCAGCTGTCAGAACCATGAATTTGCTGGGGAGTAAAAAAATATCCACTGAAACCTTGCCCGTCATCCTTGAAAACAGGGGTGCGGGTCGCTTGCTGAATGGATTCATCCAGGCGCTTGCCGGGTGGAATATTCAACAGAAGAGGTCATTTCTGGCCGATATGAAAAATAAGCAGGTCGGCAGCAAAGTTTTTACACTGATTGACGATCCGCATATTGTCAGGGGACTGGGTTCGCGAAAATATGACGGGGACGGGATCACCGCGGTGCGCCGCGAAATTGTGAAAGAAGGCCTTTTACTGGAGTTTTTCATCGACTGGTATTACAGCCGGAAACTGGAATGTGAACCCACGACATCATGGCCGTCAAATCTCATTCTTCCTCCGGGAAACCGGAGTGTTGAAGCGATCATGAAGGGCCTGGGAAGAGGCATATTGATTACCGATTACCTTGGCGGGAATTCCAATTCTACTACCGGTGATTTTTCAGTAGGTATTATCGGCCAGCTGTTTGACAAAGGCCGGATCGTTCATCCGGTCTCGGAAATGAACATTGCCGACAACCACCTGAAATTCTGGAATAAGCTTATTGAAGTCGCAAATGATCCCTGGAATTACAGCTCATATCGCCTGCCAAGCATGGTGTTTAAGGATGTTGTGGTTGCAGGGGTTTAATTTATAATTGTTGTAGTTGCCTGCCTTCCGTCAGGCAGGTTGTAGTTGCTTGCCAGCCGGAAGGTTAATTGTTTGTTGTTAACGGTGGCTCGTAACTCGTAACTGATTAAGGATTCCCGTTAACTACTTACTGTTTACCGGTTACAGGTTACCGTTTTTCAATCACCAGCTTTCGTATTGATATATTCTCTTTGATTTCAGGTTATTTTTGTCATCATAAACCAGTTTTTCTGTTCTTCGGTTGCTGCTGTCATATTTGTACAATGAGACTTTTTTGACTTTCCCGTTAGCTTCGAATTCGGTTTCCCTGACTTTATTGCCGGCATCATCATATTCGTATTTGAAATGCCTGATGAAGGTTTCTTCATCATATTCAATTTCTTCAATGACTTTCCCTTTTATATCATACCATACTTTTAACTCAGGATATTCTTTAAAAGAGCCCTTTTCATAATCATGTTTTGTCACTGTCATTTTTTTTATTTTGGTTTTAGCCGGTTTGTTGTCCTGACTGAATACCAATGCCGGAAGTATGGCAATCCAGACCAATATCAAAATTTTTTTCATGCTTTTGGTAATGTTGTATTGTGAATTTTTTCTTTAATCGCAAATTATACTGAAATATTGCTGCAAAGTTTCTTTTTTTATAGCGGATTATTCCTGTTTTTTTCATAGTCTTCAACGACCAGTTTTGCGTTCTCTGCATCAACGCTTGATACGATTACCTTAACTGCGCCTGCTCCGCCGGCACTGGTAACCCAGGGCGCCAGGGTGCCATAGACGTCATCCTTCAGGAAAGCCTGTATTTCTGCATTTTCAAGCAGGCTCTTCACCATGGCAGCTTCTGTTGCTGTACCTTCAAATACCTGTACAGACCGTATCCGGTTTTTCTCACGCATTGATCTTAAAACTATTATTTTCCGGGTGCAAATGTAGTTATAAATCTTTTCCTGTGAGGGTTTGGTTATCCATTTTTGAGGTATTCTTTCAAAGTCTTTTGAGCAGCTTTCTCACCTTCCTTTATGATGTCTTTTGCTTTGTAAAAGTCATAAGTGCCAAAGGAGTCTCTCGAAACATTAATCAGCAAATCGATATTGTGCTTTTCCATTGACAATGCAGAAATTTTATACAGCATAAGGCTTATGCTTTTGTTGGTCAGGTTGAAAAATCCTATATCATCGGTTTTGTTTTCAGGTATTACAGCATTTATTTTTTTCTGCAACAGCTTCAACTGCTTGATTAATGCGTTATCATGGTGTTTCTCCTCTTTACTTTTCTTTTTTTTATAGGGTATCCGGGCATTGACATTCACAACAACGAGCAAATCATTTTTTTTGCGTTTTACCCGGTTTATAGGCACGGGGTTCAGAACACCGCCATCAATATAATAATGCTCACCTGATTTATGAGGTTGAAATACGGTTGGAATGGATATTGAAGCTCTGATAGCGTCATAAAGACTGCCTTGTGAGAAAACCGATTCTTCACCGTCAATAATGTTGGTTGCCACTGCGCTATAAGGAATTTTCAAATCCTCTATATTTTTATCAGGAATCATTTCTTTCATTTTCTGAATGATTTTTTTGCCTTTAACAAACCCTTTGCTGCTTATGGTCAGGTCAGTAAGCTTTAACACCTCCATGATATCCAGGGTGGTGACCCATTCTTCAAATTGCTTGAGCTGACCTGTGGCATAAATTCCACCCACCAGCGCTCCCATTGAGGCGCCTGCAACCGATGTTATCTTAAAACCTTTCTTTTCCAACGCGTTGATGACGCCTATGTGTGCAAAACCTCTTGCTCCGCCACTTGACAATACTAATGCGACATTCTTTTTCATTGTCTGAATTTGGATTTTCGGGATTTATGGATTATGGGATTAAAAGTAGTAAAAATCCCGCATTGGATGTTGTCTGAATTTGGATTTGTAGGATTTAAGGATTACAGGATTAAGGTAGCAAAATCTTGTTTTTCCATTAACCCGACAAACCTGCCTGCTGAAACGGCAGTACAGACAGATTGATTGTTAACAGTTCACAGTAATTAAGTAAACCGTTTATTGTCTTTGTTCTTTTATCTGTTGTCTTGATTCTTGACTCTTGGCTCTTGTATCTTATTATATAAGCTTATTTCCAAACCAGACGCACATCTCCCTTTCTCTCCACAGGCAAAACTTCAAGCAACACAACCTTGCCCTGTTTTACAATGACTTCAACGGTTGTATTATAAGGGGCCCGGAGCCTGAAATGCACATCCCATTCTTTTGGCCAGGCCGGAAGAAGAAATATCTTTTTTCCGTCAACCTGCATCAGCATTTCCTGAAGGCCGATCATGGCTGATCCACCCCAGTTGTGGTCAGGTGTCCAGTCCATTCCCGGTCCCCAGAATGCCGGGAAGCGGCACTCGCTGTCTTTAAGCTTCTTAACCGTCAGATCAGCGGCTTCATCTGTTAACCCCAGCCGTGCAGCAAAAATATTATCCTGTTTCCAGCCAACATGACTGCGGAATTTAATGGCATCAGCATCATAACGCCATGTGTTGATGGCCGTATCAAGTCCGGGTTTTCCAACACCATAAAGTCCCCAGGGAAAAACAGGGTATAGCTGCATGGTTTCTGTATTGTTCACTCTTTCCCATAACCTGGCCGGTGCAATGGTAACATGACCCTCGCATTCACGGAAACTGAGAGGCGGTATGCGACCGAGCATGGTTTTCCATTCATTGCGTTTATCTTCTGTAAGGTACTGATCAGGCAATTCCAGCAAACGAGTCAGCACGGTCTGCAAGGCTGCAATGGTGGAACTGGCATTGTAGGCCATTTTATACGTCTCACCGGCCGAACCGGGATAAAGAATCAGGTGTTCCTTTTCGTCGAAACTTTTACTTCCTCTTCTTTTTGCCAGATATTGATAATGTTCATTGAAGAAAGTCAGGCAGCTTTCTATAATGTGCATATAGGGGCCGATATCATCACCATTGTACCTTTGCGTTTCCAGTATCATCAGGCAGAATTCAAGGGCTGTGTCCCACTCGTATTCAAGCCAGGCATTGTATTCCATGCCTTTATCAAAATAATCCGGGCGATCCCAGCCATATTCAGAGCTGTTGGGCAGACCAAAGTTTTCCATCTGCTCAGTAAAGCATGCACCTTTGTGTCTCCAGTATACTTCGCTTCGCAATTCAGCATTACGGACGATACGGCGATAGAATTCAAACTGGGCTTTCATCATATCAAAGTCACCGCTCTTCAGCATAGGAAAATATACAAGGCGCTGGTTTTGTGCTGTGTGAATGCCTCCGCCCCAGTTGCGGTAGTCAGGTGTAAAATGCTTTTGTGAGTCTACAAATACCGGATCGTAAGTAAAAAGGCCGCCATTAAACTTTGTGGGATAATCACCATAAGCATTACAGGCAAGCATATAGCGGAAAAGCTGATAATTGCGGCCGGTCTGCCATGTTACTGAAGGTTCGCCGGAAGAATCAGAATTGACAAATATGTAACTCCGTTTCCAGAAGTCTTTCCACCAGTTTTGTGTGGCCGCATGAGCGTTCTTGTTTTGTTTCACTGCTTCGCTCATCATTTTTTTCAGACCTTTTTCCCATATTGCCGGTGAGGAAGCCTGGTCAGTATGCAGGTACAATACCAGGTGATGTTTTTTGGCCGGCGCTTTGCTCCTGAGTATCCACCCCTCGTAACCGGTATCAACATAACGTCCTGTTGTTTTGCCGGCCGGCATCATACCCGGGCCTGTCATAAAACCGCCAAAAGTAAGGTTTGATAACGGATTAAAGAGTATGTGTTTAACGGAATCCAGTCCCTGTTGCATTACGGTGAGGTCAAATACCGTATATTCACGATTGCGGTGAAAGAACATGATGCCGTTATCCTGAAATGACAGGCTGTCATGAAAGGTAACAGGATTTTGTACCGGTCCCCATTTATAAGAGTTGGCAAAGTTTTCACCGTCACGTTGCACCAGGTCAGTATATCGCCAGCTTTCGAATATGGCTTCTGCTTTTACAGGATTGCCGGATGCGATATCGACATGCACAACAGGCCTGTAGACATCTGTCCAGACGGTGATTTGAGCCGAACAGCCACCACTATCGGCACCTGAGATTCTTATACAGCCCTCTTTCAGCACAAGTTCCTGCCTGAAACTTTTTCCGCCAAGTGGATTGGGGCTGAGCCTTACGCGGATACGTCCCAGTTTGAGCAAACCGTTGTTTTCGTCAAATGACCCGCTCCGGGAAACGTAAAAGAGCAGCTCTCCGTTTTCAACCCATACATTAAGTCCGACATCATGTCCGCCGCATGGCATCGACCCGGATGAATTCCAGCTCCGGCTGGTCCAAATTATGTTGCAGTCATCAAGCTCTGTGTGTTGGGAGAAGCTGAGTGTGAAAAGTGTATTCAGGGCAATGATCAAAAGTATGGTGACAGATTTCATGGCGTATTATTTTAACAGGAATAGCATAAAATAGTCTGACTGATTATCATTCAGATACCGGAAATTAAAAGACCAATCTGACCAAAGCCCCGCCATCTGTGTTATTATCTATCTCAAGTTTTCCGTTATGCGCTTCCATAATAAGTTGTATCAATGCCAGATCAAGGCCGGTACCCTGTTCGGAGTATTCGCCGCTGGTAATGAAGGTTTTGTATTTGTGTTTCAGGACGATTTCAGGAAATCCCCGGCCCTGGTCGATGACTTCCAGTACATGATTTTTTCCCTGACAAAATGTTTTTATGATGATCTTGCTGTTTTGGCAAGAATATTTTATGGCATTATCGATGACTTCTTTTATGCAGACTTCAATTAATTCTTTGTCAGCAAAACAATCGCTGCCGGACTGCAGATCATATTCAAAGGCTATATTTTTCTCAAGGCTTTTTCCCGCAAGGGCGGCGACTGTTTTATGAACCAGTTCTTTAATACTGAAAGAGTATGGCTGTAAATGATATCTCTTTGCCTTAAATGCTGTTATGCGTTCGGCCAACAAGAGAAAATCTTCCAGGCGTTGTGTTGATATTTCAAGGATATGAAACAATTCTTCATACTTTATAAATTCTTCGCTTTTGAACTTTGATTTGAACAATGCCATGGCTCCGACCAATCCGTTCAGGGGAGTTCTGAGTTCATGGCTGATGATGTTCAGGAACTGAAATTTAAGCCGGTCAATTTCAATTAATTCCTTGTTTATCCTTTCCAGTTCTTCATTATTCTTCTTCAGCTGTTCTGTTAATTCTATATTTTTTTGTTTAAGCTCATACATATCCAGTGCACTGTCGATCACCTGTTGAATTTCTCTCTCTTCCCAGGGTTTTTGAATGTACTGAAAGATTTTTGCTTCATTTACGGCATCTTTTAAGGCATCAAAGTCAGTGTAGGCCGTTATCAATATCCGGTTAGGATGAGGGTATTTGACCATTATACTTTTAAGAAAGTCAACGCCAGTCATTTCAGGCATACGCTGATCGGTGAGGATAAGATCGATATTTTGGTTTTCCATAATGCGTATGCCTTCCTGGGCTGTTTCAGCCGTGAAGATGTTGTAATTTCTGCGGAAGGTGTTTTTGAAAATATTCAGGTTGCTGATTTCGTCGTCGACATATAAAATATTGTACTTCTTATTCATGATGCATATTTATTACCTTGAGAATAATCTGCTTTAAATTTTCGTTGTCCCATGGCTTGGGAATAAACCTGAACAATCCGTATTCCTTAAAAGCTGTATCTATATCATTGGGAGCCGCATATCCTGATATCATTAAACGGTGGGGTGGGATATCAGGAAACAGTTCATGTATCTTTTTCAGAAGATCGAGACCTGTCATACCGGGCATCCGCTGATCAGTAATCAGGACGTCAATTTTGTTTTTATACAATATATCGATACCCGACCGGGCTGAATTTGCCAGGAAGATGTTAAAATCCCTGCGAAAAGTGTTTTTAAAGATCCTTAAATTACTTTCTTCGTCATCGATATAGAGTATGTTAAATTTATTACCGGTCATTTTTTCAGTTTTAAGCCAGATATCACGATTGTTTTACGGGAATAATGATATTGAATTCTGTTCCTTTTCCCTCAACAGAATTTACTTTTATATCGCCGTTGTGTTCCCGGATGATGGAATATGTAATCGACAAGCCAAGGCCGACACCACATCCTACCTCTTTGGTGGTGTAAAAAGGATCGAATATCTTTAATTTATCTTTATTGGCAATACCTTTGCCGTTGTCTTTTATGAAAATGTTAACACGGTCAGCATTCAGGCCTGTTTTAATGGTGATGATGCCTTTTTTACCCTCTATGGCATCGATGGCGTTGTTGATGATGTTGAGGAATGCCTGGTTCAACTTGCCCGGATGACACATAACGCGGGGCAATTGCTCATAATAATCTTTTACAATTTCAATATGATGTTTGTATTTGTTCTTTAACAGTATCAGCACACTGTCAATTTCTTCATGAAGATCAGCACTTTTCCATTTTTCATTCTCCATTCTCGAGAACCTGCTCAATCCGGCTACGATCTCACCTATACGGCTGGCTCCTATTTTGATATCCTCAAGGGTTTCGGCAATGGCTGCATAAGCGAGATCAAATTCATGCTTTTTTTTAAGCTCTTCAATGTTTCTCAGCACTTTTTCTGCATTTTCAGTTTTTGAACTTAACGACTTAATGCCTTCAATGACCGGCCTGATATCGTCAAAATCCTTCATCAGGCTGTTAACACCGGCATATACAAAATTAACCGGATTATTTATTTCGTGGGCAATACCTGCAGTTAAAATACCCAACGATGCCATTTTTTCTGATTGCACCAGCTGTGACTGTGCATTTTTAAGCTGTTCAAGGGTGCTTTCGATCTCTTCTTTACGCTCGTGAAGGATTTTATTCGCAACTTCAAGTTTATTATTTGACTCCTGAAGCTTTTTGTTTAGCTTTTCGATCTTTTCAGATCTTTCTCTCAGCTTGTTTTCAGTATTTTTTATTTCAGTAATATCCCTGCCTATGCCTACAATACTGTTTATCTTTCCGTGTTTATCATACAAGGGTACTTTTGTTGTCAGCAGAACCATGACTTTCCCTTTATCATCAACGGTTGGCTCTTCCCTGGCAATAACAGGCTTGCCTGTCTTCAGGATCTGCTTTTCATCTTTGTGGTATTCAAGGGCATAGGGTTTTTCATAAAAATCAAAGTCGGTTTTTCCGATAATGTCTTTTAACCTGCGTTTTCCCAAATGCCTTATTTGTCTTTTGTTGGCATTCATGAACCGGCTTTCTTTGTCTTTGATGTAAATCAGATCAGGAATATTATCGATGATGGTTCTGAGCTGATTTCTTTCAAACTGCAGAATATCATTCTGCTTCTTTAATTCCCCTGACTGGTGCTTGATTTTTTCTGTTCTTTTCAACACCAGTTCTTCAAGATGATTTTTGTAGTTGTCCAGCTCCTTTATTGTTTTTTTCAGATCGCCGATGTTCCTCACGGCGGCAACACGGACTATCTTATTGCCGATTTTTGCTTTCCTGGCCTCGATGGAAACAGGTATATGTGTGCCGTTTTTATGTATAGCCTCAATTTCATATTGTGTTGTTGCCTTTAAAAAATTCTGGCGCATAATCTTATGATATCGGGGAGGAACCAGTAAATGAAGAAGGTTTTTGCCGATAAGCTCTGTTCGTTCATACCCTATCTGTCTTTCGAAGGAGAGATTACAATCGAGAATTATCCCGTTGTCATGTATGATGATGCCTTCAAAAGTAAGATCGGACAGGGTTTTAAACCGCTCTTCACTCTCTTTAAGGGCGATTTCAGTGTTTATCAGATTTGAAATGTCTATGCCAACAGAGAGAGTCCCTGTCAGCCTGTTCCGGTTATCCCTGATCTCGCTGTTATGCCATTGCATCCATATCCTTCTCCCATCCTTGGTGATGTTTTCATTGATGTTGAATTCAAATGTTCGTGGACTCTGCGCCAGTTTTTTGATGAGCGTTACCAGGTTCCGGCCTGTACTTTCTGTCCGGGGAACAATGGTTTTATCTAATTTTTTCCCGATGACTTCTTCTTTTTTATATCCAAAAATGCTTTCTGCATTGCCTGTATATTCAGTTAACAACAAATCTTTGTTGAATTTGACAATGGCCACATTGGCAATTTGAACAATCTGCCTGTAATAATCTTCTTCTTCAGCATATGTTACAAAGTCCTGATTTGCTGATTTATCGGTGGCCGTACCAAAAGGTTTTCTTGTAGCTTTCCTCTTGTTTTTGTTATCAACGGCCTTCATATTTCGGGAATAACAGTTGGTTTGATGAAATAAATATAGTTTATTTTGTTTTATTTTTCTTTCCGGATCAATACTTTTTAAAATAATAAGAGCAACCTGTTGAGTTATAAATTGTCATTATTGCAACTAACCCTGATATCATATGAAACACTTTATCTTTTTTTGCGCTATCAACCTGTTCACATTACAATCTGCTCTCCATTCCCAGCCTTACTCTCAGACGATTCGGGGGAGAGTCATCGACAAAGCTACTCAACAGCCAATGCCGGGGGCCAATGTTATTGTTTTGGATACTGAGCCTGTTAAAGGGGCGGTAACAGATACTGACGGCTGGTTTAAGCTGGACGATGTTGCTCTCGGGCGGATTAGCCTTGACATAAGCTTTATGGGCTATCAAAATGTCACAATCCGTAATTTATTCCTGATTTCGGGAAAAGAAATGATACTTACGGTTGAACTCGAAGAATCAGTTCAGCATGTTGGTGAAGTTGTGGTAAAAGCGTCACACCAAAAAAACAGGCCTAATAACGATATGGCGCTTATCAGTGCCCGTTCCTTTACCATTGAGGAAACAGAAAAATATGCCGGAAGCCGTGGTGATGTTGCCCGCATGGCCTCAGCGTATGCAGGCGTGTCCTTTGCCAATGATTCAAGGAATGATATAGTCATCAGGGGTAATTCCCCAGTCGGCTTGTTGTGGAGGCTTGAAGATATGGATCTGCCAAATCCCAATCATTTTGCTGAAAACGGCACCACAGGAGGACCTGTGAGTATGCTGAACAACAATGTATTGCGGAATTCCGACTTTATTACGGGCGCATTTCCTGCAGAATACGGCAACGCTTTGTCGGGTGTGTTCGACCTGAAAATGCGCAATGGCAACAATGAACAGTTTGAACATATCTTCCAGGTTGGTTTTAACGGACTTGAACTTGGATCAGAAGGGCCGCTCTCAAAGAAACATAAGAGTTCATACCTGGCTAATTACAGGTTCTCGGTTATGGATGTTGTCAGTTTGTTAGGTGTTGATTTTGGGACAACCGGTGTGCCGCATTACCAGGATCTGTCATTTAAGCTAAGCTTCCCCGTAAAAAAGGGACTTGTCACCTGGTTCGGAATTGGCGGCATAAGCAGCGTTTCCATGCTCGACAGCAAAGCAAAAGATGATGCCCTGTATACCAACGAAGGCCAGGATTTATACAACGGCTCAAAAATGGGCGCTTCGGGAATATCCTGGTTACGGTATCTGTCAGCAAATACCTATGCCAAATTTATACTTTCGGGTTTCTGCCAGAACGGATGGACAGAAATTGACACCCTTGATGTTGATAAAAATAAGACCCGGTATTTCGATCACAAAATTTCAGAGTACAGGCTGACATTTTCAGCTTTCACCGGCACGAAATTTAATGCAGCCTTATCTTCAAAGGCTGGATTCACAGTTGATCAAATGGGTTACGATATGAAAACCTACCAGTATGATCATGATTCATTAAGAATGATAAAAAGACTGCAGGAGAAGAAAAACCTTGGTGACGGCGGCTATCTTTTAAGGACTTATTTTGAGCTTAACTGCAAGCTGAGTGACAAGTTAATACTGACACCGGGCATTCACCTTTTATACTATACCCTCACGGGCAAGCCATCGATAGAGCCCCGCATGGGAATGTCGTGGAAATACGGAAAACACCGCAGCATCAACCTGGGTTATGGCACACATGCCAAAACCCATACACTGAGTACTTATTATCTGGGATCTTACCTGCCCGATGGCCAATATGTGGAAACCAACACAGGAATTGGGTATACAAAGTCTCAGCAGGTAGTGCTGGGCCACGACTGGAATTTGAATGAGAACCTGCGATTGAAAACCGAAGCCTATTATCAATACCTGTATGATATACCTGTAGAACAGAATCCTACATATTTCAGCCTGTTAAATACGGGAGCCGGCTGGGGTGTAGGTGCAGAAGACAGCCTTGTGAACGAAGGCACAGGCCGGAATTATGGGATAGAGGTGACATTTGAAAAGTTCCTGAGCCGGGGATATTATTTTCTGATCACGACTTCTCTGTTCGACTCAAAATACAGGGGCAGTGACGGAATTGAGCGAAATACTGCCTTTAATGGCAATTATGTCTTTAATGCATTAGCGGGGAAAGAATTTACCATCAAAGAGAAGTCAATGCTCACTGTTGACCTGAAAGTGACCTGGGCCGGAGGTGTGCGATATATACCGGTTGACATAGACAGGTCACTTGCAGAACAGGCAACGGTGCTCGACCTCAGCAATCCATATGAAGATCAATATCCTGATTATTTTAAAGCTGATATAAAATTTGGTTATAAGATGAACGGGAAAAAATCAACCCAGGAATTCCTGTTCTTCATTGAAAATGTCACAAACCATAAAAATGTTTTATACAGGCTGTATAAAAAGAGCAGGGATGAAGTCATAAACATAAATCAGCTGGGCTTTTATCCCATGATGCAATACCGCATCAGTTTTTAATGAGGCTCAGTTTTCAGGAGCGTACCCGCGAACTGAAAACTGAAAGCCGAATTATCCCGATAGCTCTGCGTATCGGGATTGAGGACCGGTTTTCAGGAGTTTGCCGGTGAACCGGTTACTTTACCGAAGGTTTATGTGTATCG
>JAFGTR010000109.1 GCA_016934055.1 Bacteroidales bacterium
ACCATGAAACGCTTTGCCTTCAAAATGAAATTAAAACCCGGATACAAAGATGAGTACATAAAAAGGCATGATGCCATATGGCCTGAACTGGCTGCGCTGATAAAATCAACAGGGGTGTCTGACTATTCCATATTCCTTGACGAAGAAACGAACATATTGTTTGCCGTGCAGAAACAGGCCGGCGAAGAGTCATCCCAGGACCTGGGCCAAAATCCGGTGGTGCAGAAATGGTGGGCTTATATGGCTGATATTATGGATACCAACCCTGATAACTCACCTGTTTCAATTCCGCTGGTTGAAGTTTTCCATATGGAATGAAGAATGCTTTTTCATCCTGCGGGCCTTTCATAAAAATTATACCTTTACTGATCAGTTACCTATGATTGGATTGTGGTTTATGTCAGGAACGAGGATTATTTTTCTTCAGCTTTTACTGATCGTCAGTCACTGTATGTCTGCTCAGAATACAGTGGTCTCAGGCAAGGTTTTGGACGATGCAACCGGTGATCCTGTTCCGTATACCAATATCGGGTTTCAGCACAGCACTGTGGGAACAATAAGTGAAACCGACGGTTCCTTCTATCTTTCCACCACCAAGGCAACCGACACTCTTTTTGTATCGAGCCTGGGTTATGAGATTAAACGTCTTCCCATTAAGGTGGGAGAGGCTCAGGAGTTTATTATCAGACTTGCACCCGTTAGCATTGATATTGAGGCTGTGGTTGTCAGACCCGGTGAAAATCCGGCCTTTCGCATATTGAGAAAAATCAATGAATTCAAGAAACAGAATGACCCTACCCGTATTGAGTTATACCAGTATAAAGCCTATACAAAGTTAAGGCTTGACCTGAATAACATCGGCCCGAATTTAAAGGACCGGCGCTTTTTGAAAGAATTCAACTTTGTTTTCAATTATATGGATTCATCAGAGCTGTTTAATAAGAACTATCTCCCCCTGCTGATCACAGAATCCATGTCTTCCGTCTATTATGCCAAAAATCCCCCTGTTAGAAGGGAGGTCATTGAAGCTTTCAATGTAAGCGGCATTGAGAACAAAACCGTCTCACAATATGCAGGTAAGATGTATCAGCAACTGAACATATACGATAATTTCATTCTGTTCTTTGATCCGGGCTTCGTCAGTCCCATTGCTGATTTTGGCCGTATGTATTATAAATACTACCTTGAGGACAGCGCATTCATCGATACACATTGGTGTTATAAAATATCATTTAAACCCAAACGGAAACAGGAAAGGACATTTCATGGCTTTTTCTGGGTGGCTGACACATCTTTTGCCATTAAAAATATACAGCTGAGGGTGTCAACTGATGTGAACCTGAACCTGTTAAGAGACATGATCGCCACGCTTGAATTCGACAAAGTCAATGATACTCTGTGGTTTCTGACAAGAGAAGACATGGTTATTGATTTCAATGTAATAGAGAAATCATATGGTTTCTTTGGCCGGAAGACTGCCGTTTACGACAGTATTATCTTTGACAGGCCTGTACCTGAGTCTGTAAAACAAATGACAACGGATACCTATATATCCGAAACTGATATCAGCAGGGAGGATTCATACTGGGAAAACAACCGGAAGTCAAAGATGAGCCTTGAGGACCTTGAGGTTTTTGAAATGGTTGATTCAGTGAAGAATGTGCCTGCATACAAATTCATTTACGGACTTGCCAATATGCTTGTCGATTATTATATTGTGACCGGCCCTGTTGAACTCGGGCCTTACTATACCACCGTAAGCGGTAATCCTGTTGAAGGACTGCGGCTCAGGCTGGGAGGACGAACAAGCAATGCTTTCAGCACGAAAATTATGCCAGGTGGTCATGTTGCATATGGATTCAGGGATAACAGGTTCAAGTACGGATTATACCTGATGTTTATGGTCAATACAAATCCACGGAGAACTGCTTATGGTTCATACCTGCATGATATCAGGCAACTGGGTAAAAGCGAAAATGCTTTTCTGGATGACAATTATATGACATCCATTATCAGGCGAAATCCCAATTTTAAATTAACCATGGTTGACCAGTACAGTTTTTATTATGAGCATGAATGGGCGCAAGGTTTTTCCAACACCCTGAGGTTCAAACATCAGAAGATCCATTCAACATCATATATCCCTTTCGAATATTTTACTGTGGCAGGAGATACTCTGTCCCGGACAACACTCACTTCGGCTGAGTTTACACTCAGTACACATTGGGCCTATCGTGAAAAGTTTCTGTGGGGAAAATTTGAACGCATAAGCCTTGGTTCCCTTTACCCGACACTGGACCTTGACCTGACATACGGACCAAAAGACTTGTTTGGCAGTGAATATGAATACTGGAAAATAAGGCTGAGAATTTCTGATAAGGTTGAAACGAATCCGCTGGGATTCCTGAAGTTCAGGCTTACGGCCGGAAAGGTATTCGGAACGCTTCCGTACCCTTTGCTTAAATTGCATGAAGGGAATGAAACCTATGTTTATGATCCCCTGTCATTTAACATGATGAATTACTATGAATTTGTAAGTGATGAATATGTCAGTCTTTTTGCCGAGCAGCATTTCCAGGGCTTTTTTCTTAACCGCATACCCCTTATACGCAGACTGCACTGGCGCGAAGTCCTCAGCTGCAATATTCTATTTGGACATCTTTCCGAAAAGAACAGGAACCTGATGATTTTTCCCGAAGGTCTTTCATCGCTGAGCCAGCCTTATTATGAAGCCGGCGTCGGTATTGAAAATATCTTCAGGTTGTTCAGGGTCGATGCCCTTTGGCGGTTTTCTTATCTTGACCATCCCGATGTGAGCCGATTTGGGATAAGGGCCACCATGCAGCTTTCGTTTTAACCACGAAAAATTAAAAAATATGCCACCAGAGCACCAAATCACCAAGAACAGAGGGCAAAAGATCATTGCTAATCATGTTTTACCAATTGTAATAGTACTATCAGGCATGCAAATTTCGTTGCAGGGACAACAGGTCATCCGTAGACCCGTCATACCGGCTCCTGTGAGTATTGAAGAATCTGCGGAGACATTCACCTTTCCGCGGAAGACGGTTATTGGTTATTCTTCAAAAGACATGGCATTCACCGCCAGGTATCTGAAGGACTTCTATGCTTTCCTTACCAGTCAGAAATCACAGATAAGGGTTAAAGCAAAAGGGAAGACCAGAGGCACTATTGTATTGGTTCTTGATCCTGCAATAGAGCAGGCGGAGGGATACCGTCTGGATATTAAAAGAAATCAGATTATCATTACAGGAAAAAATCCGCAGGGAGTCTTTTTTGGGGTGCAGTCTCTTTCGCAACTGCTTTATGAAAGGAAACGGTCAGGTGATCTCAGAACCCTTCCCTGTTTAACCATTGTTGATTATCCGCGTTTTCCATGGCGCGGGCTCCACCTTGATGTAAGCCGTCATTTCTTCGACAAGGATTTCATAAAGAGATACATCGATATACTTGCCCTGCATAAGATGAACACCTTTCACTGGCACCTGGTGGACGACCAGGGATGGCGGATCGAGATAAAAAAGTATCCGAAGCTGACATCGGTTGGCGCCTGGCGGATTGATCGTGAGGACCTGCCCTGGACAGAGAGGCCTGATCAGAAATCCGGTGAGAAGGCAACCTATGGAGGATTTTATACCCGGGAAGAGATAAAGGACATCGTGGCCTATGCGGCAGAACGTTTCATCACCATTGTCCCCGAGATTGAGATGCCGGCTCATGTATCCTCTGTTCTGGCAGCCTATCCGGAATATTCCTGCCGGCAGGTGCCGATAACAGTACCTCCTGGAAGTCACTGGCCCTGCACAAACGTTTATTGTGCAGGAAATGACAGCACATTTCTTTTCCTTCAGGATATACTGGATGAGGTTATGAATCTTTTCCCTTCAAAATACATTCATATCGGTGGTGATGAGGCTGATAAAACAGAATGGAAGCAATGTCTGCGTTGCCAGGCCCGGATAAGGGATGAAAACCTGAAAGATGAGCATGAGCTCCAGAGTTATTTTATCAGGCGCATTGACAAATATCTTACGCAAAAGGGAAGAATACTTATCGGGTGGGATGAGATTCTTGAAGGAGGATTAGCCGAGAATGCAACAGTGATGTCATGGCGGGGGACGGAAGGCGGCATCCGTGCCGCCAGGATGAATCATGATGTTGTTATGACACCTGAATCACATTGTTATTTCGATCGTTACCAGAGCCCCGACCGGGATATTGAACCCCGTGCATTTCCGTACGGAAATTATACGAACCTTGAAAAGGTCTATTCCTATGATCCGGTACCTGAGGGGCTGACATCATCAGAGGCAAAACATATCCTGGGAGCGCAGGGCAATGCGTGGACCGAATATATGCTTTACGGAAGTCATGTGGAATATATGATCCTCCCCCGTGCCATAGCCCTGTCAGAGGTTGTCTGGTCGCCATATGGCCGAAAGGATTATCCTGAATTTCTGACCAGGCTTGAGAACCAGCTTGACCTGCTGCATGATAAAGGTATCAATTTCTATATTCCTTCTGTGGAAGGATTGAAGGATACCCTTACTTTTACTGATACCCTGCAGGTGAGATTAATCAATCCCTATCCCTTCGGTGAAATTCGCTATACGATTGATGGTTCGGAGCCTTCGTATGGTTCTCCGCGATATCGTAAGCCCCTTTTCATAAATCGAAACACTGTAATCAAGGCAGCGATATATTTAAAAAACGGGCGTTCGGGAAAGGTGAAGACGGGGCGGTTCATAAGGGAATAGGCGTGTGATACTGGTAAATTAGTGTTTCAGAGTAACTATTTACATGTTCATTTCAAAACAGGTCATAGCTTTGAAATCAATTCCTTAATCAATACTTTTGTTATACCTATGTTATTCACTTAATTATCAAACTAATGAAAAACTTCATCTATTGTATTCTTGTGCTTATGTGGTTCAGCTGTGCAAAATCGTTCGGGCAATCCTTTGAGAGCAGCAGGTTTAACAACAGCGTTTATCTTCAGTTTAATCACCATCTGGAAAAAAGAGGAAGTGAAAGTTATTATACAGGGAATCCTGATTTTGCTGTAAGCTATGAAAGACGGATTGTTCATTTCGGACGTAATAATATATTAGTTGGCATCAGGTCCGGTGTTTACAGGGAATATGTCCTGACAGGGCCGGGCTGGAGTCATCCGACCAAAACAAGGTTTTTTATCGGTCCGACACCTTCATATCGTATCGATGTCTCCAGACGGATTAAGTTTCAGTTTAACATTTTATGGGATGTTTTGCTGCCTGATGATTATGATGAAATATGGTCATATTTTGCGATAGAACCTTCTTTTAATTTTTATTTTAATGATCATTTTTATGCCGCGGTATCAGCCGCCATGGGTACGTATTATTTTTTCGATCCCAGGGCTTATATGGATAAGGCCGGTATAAAAGTAGGGTATGCTTTTGGCAGATAATGGTTACCATTTAACGGCAGATTGTGGCAGCGAGATTATTACGAAACCTTTATAAATGATAATGAATTCTGTGACCGTATTTCTGAATATATAAAAGACAATCCCCAGAAATGGGATGAAGATGAATTTTTTATAAATGACAATTTGTTTTAACCGGCTATTCTTTTGCCGGTCTGACAATGAATTATAAAATTCTACAGGATAAAATAAATTTAAACATGAACCAGCACACCTTTAAACAATTAACCGCATTGGCAGCCTTTGGTTTTGCCATTTTTTACCTGCTGTGGGCAGTGCTTTCCACCTTTTACTTCCTTTATCGGAATAAGGCTTTTTAAAGAATGAAGGTTAAGTTTACTTAAAAGTAATACATCATTATTGCACAGAATGGCCATGAAATCATTGTTATTGTTTTTATTTTTCTTCTTTCCCATCACCTTTCAGGCTCAGGAGGAGGAAAGATTTGCCGATAAGCCGCTTTTTCGTGATCCTGTGTTTGACGGAGCTGCTGATCCCGTTGTTATCTGGAATCACGCTGAACAGAAATGGTTTATGTTGTATACAAACCGCAAGGCAAGTGATACGACGCTGGATGGCGTTACCTGGGTACACGGAACACGGATTGGCATTGCAGAATCATCAGATGGCGGTGTAACCTGGCAATATCGTGATACCTGTGATATTCAATACCGGCCCGATAGCGGTTACACGCACTGGGCGCCGGAAGTGATTTATAATAAAGGGTTATACCACATGTACCTTACTTATGTTCCCGGTGTTTTCGCAGACTGGAAGCATCCCCGCCGTATTGTACATCATACAAGCAAAAATCTAATTGAATGGCAGTATGAATCAACGCTAGACCTTGCCTCTGAGAAGGTTATTGATGCCTGTGTTTTTCAATTACCGGGTGGAGGATGGCGCATGTATTACAATAATGAGGCCGATAAAAAATCTATATATTATGCCGACAGTCCTGATTTATATAACTGGACTGACAGCTGCAGAAAAGTTGTCGGTGACAGGGGAGGGGAAGGACCCTATGTATTTCAATGGAGGGGCAAATACCGGATGATCGTGGACAACTGGAACGGTCTTGGTGTATACTCCTCCGATGACCTTGTGAACTGGCATCGGCAATCGGATGTTATACTCGGGAAATCCGGCACAGGGCCCGACGATGAAGGTTTTGGTCATCATGCCATGGTTGTTGTAAGCAACGACAGGGCTTTTCTTTTCTATTTTACACATCCCGGCCGTAAAGCCGGGGCGTCACTTTTTGATCAGCGGCGTAGTTCGGTTCATGTCGCTGAGTTGGAAATGGAAGAGGGACAGGTTGTATGCCAGCGTGATAAGCCGGTGTTGATAAGGCTGGTACCGCCTGAGGGGTGGACTGAGTGAGGGGGAGATGGAGAGAGGGAGAAAATGAGAGACTGAGAGAGGGGGAGAGTGAGAGAAGGGGTGATGGAGGGACTGAGGGTAAACAGTAAACGGTAAACAGTAAACAGTAATCCAAATGTATGAAGTGATAGGGCAAAAGACATCAATATGATAACTATACCATTGCAATGAATAAAACATTGTTCATCCCTGTTATTACATTTTTCATCTGTACAGTCAGTTATTCCCAGGTTCGCGATTACTGGCCAACGGAAGGATGGCAAACAAGATCACCTGCTGAAGCCGGTATGAACACTGCCCTGGTAAATGAAATGGAACAGACTATATTGACATCAATGGATTATATAGACGCATTTTTGATCGCTAAGGACGGTTACCTTGTGTATGAGAAGTATTTCAGCAACCAGTACGGCAAGGATGATTATCATATATTATGCTCTGCCACTAAAAGCATCACAAGCATATTGATTGGCATATTGCTGAAGCAACATTATATTGACAGCCTGGGACAGACCTTCATGGATTACTTTCCCGAATACGGTATGCTCAATGATGATCCCCGCATCAGTCAGCTGACTATTAGGCATCTCTTATCATTTACCACCGGACTGTATAATGATGACGATAATGCGGCTTCCCGCAAACCCGATCAGATAGAGTTTTATCTGAGCCAGAAATTTGTGGCTGATCCCGGCACGCTGTTTCGGTATGCCACACCCGCGTCTCAGGTGCTGTCAGCCATTATCACTAAAACTACTGGAAAAAATGCCAGGGAATTTGGTTCGGAAGTCCTGTTCCCAAAACTGGGCATTTCTGATTTCTACTGGCCTGCTGATCAGCAGGGGTATACCTACGGCGGATTCAATTCCTTTTTCTGCCCCAGGGATATGCTTAAATTTGGTTTTCTCTATCTTAACCATGGCCTTTGGGATGGTGATACCATCGTTGATCCTTCATATGTTTTAACATGTACAACAGTGCATTCAGAGGGCGGTTCACCACATGGGGAAAAATACGGTTACAATTGGTGGATAACGGAAAACAACGGATATCATGCTTTTTTTGCCGGAGGTTACGGCGGGCAATTCATCTATGTTATCCCTGACCTTGACCTGGTCGTTGCCATCACCTGTAATACAAGCGAGCACAGGGAAGATGCACGGTTTCTGATAAACAGTCATGTTGTGCCGGCAATACAAAATTCTTCTGTTGCCAGGAGCAGTATTCATAAAGAAGGATCAGGGCTGATCGTATATCCTAATCCTTCAACAGGTGAGATGAATATCGGAATTGAAACGGCAGGACATGAGCCGGTTTCCTTATACATTACCGATCTGACAGGGCGCAAATGCTATACGATTATTGATAAAAACACACTGTCTCCCGGCAGCCATACATACATCCTCAGCGTTGGCCTGCCTTCCGGCTGTTATTTAATAAAGGGAAAAGCAGGAGCGAGGGAATATAATAAAAAACTGATTTTGTCAGATTAGAAAAACCGGCTTAAACCTGACAGGATCATTGAGACCTGTCAGTATCTATAAGATTAATGGTGGTGTTAATAAGACACTGACAGGTCCGGTAATCATCCTATAAGGTTTTCGGCATGATAACCGGACACTGTCAGGTCAACAACCATTCAAAAATTATTCAATAACAATTTTTTTCGTGGCTGTTTCATCATCAACCTGGAGGTTAACAAAATAAATCCCTGCCGGAAGGTCATGGACATCAAAGACCATGAAATTGTAACCCGCTGCATTCTGTGAGGGTGTTGTTGTCTTTAATTCCTGCCCGGTGATGCTTGTCAGGGATGCCTTTACAAGCGATTCCTTACCTGTTGCAAGATACCTGATGTTAATCTTATCTGTGGCAGGACTCGGAAATACAGCAAAATAATATGAAAAATCGCGTTCCCCGATACCGCTATATGTTTCACCTTCGAAAGCCCATTCACAGGCGCGCTCGATGATTTTGAAGTAATCATCTGTGGCAGCATGCTCTGTATAGGGGTCACCGCCTTCTACACCATAGGATACCAGGCCCCAGACAAACATCCTGTTGGGGAAACCTGCTTCGGCAGAATCCACAGTGACCATGGTATAATATCCTGACTCCTGGAATGATTTACATTGGGCCAGCGTTGCCGAATATTTCCTGTTCACTTCTTTAAAAGAAACCGGATTTGTGTTTGTCAGCGTGTTTTCCACAACTGAGTTTGACCAGGCCACTTCTTCATTGTAAGAATAGAAACGTGTGATATAATGGTTTATATCCTTGATGATGATAACCTGTCCGTCAGCTCCGGCACCTGAATGCTGATCCCAGTCAGTCTTAGGATCTGTACCGGATTCATCATTCACCCATCCACCCCAGCGGTTGGCAAGAACTGCCCAGCCTTCAAGACATACACATGGTATGGGGTAATTATGTTCTGCTCCGAAAGCTGATACTGTGCCTGAGCCAATGGTCTCATTTATAAAGATACCTATGTAACCGTTATATCCTGAGATATCAGCAGGCAAAGCTTCAATATAGTCAGCTGTATATCCCCATCCCGGCATCTTGTCATAGAGGTCCTGATCGGCTGAATGGGTGCCGAGTGATCCTCTTCCCAGAAAAAGGACCTTTTTCTGGCCGGAAACATTCATGCACAATGAAAGAACAAGCAAAACAAAAATTGCAATTAGTTTAAGATAATTCTTTTTCATGATTTGAAGGCTTTAGTTTATTTGGTTTAATTAAAGTATAATATTGTCACTGTTCTTCATTTTAAGCACACTGTTGAGTAAAAATAATGATTTTCTTTAGAAAAAGATCAAACATGACGGGGGAAAGTCATCAGTAACTGTAATAATAATCCTCTGTACTTTTATCTGAATGGGGATGTACAACCCAATCCGGCATTCATACCTGCGAATTTTATGCTTCATCTTGTATTGGTTTTTGGAATTAGTTGTATTTTAGTCGGGTTATCTTATCCGCCCGGTCTGTCATGAGTCAAAACATCAGATTTGTCCATACAAACATTGTAGCAAAGGATTGGAAAAATCTTGCGCAATTTTATATTGATGTATTTGGATGTGAACCCGTATATCCTGAAAGAGATCTTGCGGGTGAATGGCTCGAAAAATTAACGGCGATAAACGGTGCAGAAATCAGGGGGATGCATTTGAGGTTGCCGGGGTATCAGGATGGACCCACACTGGAAATTTTTCAGTATAACATATCATCCTCAAAGGGGAATGCTCCGCTTATTAATGCACAGGGATTTGCCCACATAGCCTTTCATGTTGATGATGTTGAGGCAACATTGAATACAGTTTTGACTCATGGGGGTGAAAAGTACGGAGAGCTCGTTGAAAAAGACATTCACGGAGACGGAAGGATTAAAGTAATATATGTGAAAGACCCGGAAGGTAACATTATTGAGATACAGCACTGGAACAGACAATGAATTGAAATGAAGATGTTATGGTTTTTGTTATTGTTTTTACCAGTGGCCGGTTTTGGCCAGGCTGAAATGTTTTCGTGCAAATCAGTAACGGTTAATTCTTATGAAATATATGCGCCTGATGTAATACAGGGAATTTGTTCAGACAGCATTACTCCTGACACAACCGGCATGCGTGATCTCACGTCAGTAGAACTGTCAAAAGAGATGATCCCGGGATGGAATGTGGGTAATTCACTGGAAGCCATTGGTGGAGAGACTGAATGGGGAAATCCTTTAATTACCCAGCGTCTTATTGATTCGGTGAAAGCTGCCGGCTTCAAAGCCATCCGTATTCCTGTTGCCTGGAGCAAATACACCGATGCTGTTAATTTTACCATTGACACTGTTTGGATGAACCGTGTTGAGGAAGTTGTAAATTATGTTCTTTCCGACAGCCTGTATGCTATTATTAATATTCACTGGGATGGCGGCTGGATGCAGCCAACATATGCCCGGCAGGATTACGTAAACAATCGCCTGGCTGTTATGTGGCATCAGATAGCCGTTCATTTCCGGGATTACGATGACAGATTGTTGTTTGCAGGCACCAATGAGGTTATGGTCGATGGAGACTATGGAACACCGTCACATGAATACACTGCCGTTCAGAACAGCTTCAACCAGACTTTTGTTTCGACAGTTCGTTCAACCGGGGGCCGCAATTATTACCGGCACCTGGTGGTGCAGGGATTCAATACAAACATCAATTTTACAGTAAGTTATTTTGAGATACCTGACGATGCCGTTGAAAACCGGTTAATGGTTGAAGTGCATTATTATGATCCGTATAATTTTACTTTGAATACCGAAAGCGGTATTACCCAGTGGGGGAAATATGCTACCGATCCTTTACGGACCGAAACCTGGGCAAATGAATCTTATGCTGACAACCAGTTCCTGAAGATGAAAACCAATTTTGTTAATAAGGGCTATGGCGTGATACTGGGTGAATACGGCGTTATTTCACGTACAAACCTGGGCAGTGCGGAGCTGAACGCTGAATATGCCGTATACCGCCGTTATTATATTGAATATATCACACAGTCGATCGTTAAGAATGAATTGGTACCCGTATACTGGGATAATGGTTATACAGGAAACCATGCTTTCGGCCTTTTTTACCGGTCTTCGGGTGCTCAGGCTCATCCTGAAATGATACAGGCCATCATCAGGGGTTGTGATACAAATCACATCATCAGCAGAATCGGACAGATTAACAATGAATCATTCAGAATATATCCAAACCCTGTCCGGAACAGCATGATAATTGAAGTGTTTGATAAAAGCGTTCTTTATGGGCAGCTGTTTAGCCTGAATGGCCAGCTGATTGAAAAACTGTCCCTGGAATATGGTATTAATACATTTGATATCAGTGAGATAGAGGCTGGTTTGTATTTTATTGTTGTTTTTACTTCTAAAGGCACCATTGTTCAGAAAGTGAAAAAGAATAATTAATTTAAGTTGCCGGTTATGAATTCCAAAAATTGTTTAAGAACTTAGAATAACGTTTTTTGATTTAAGAAGGGTAAGTCCGGGTTTGTTTAGTATTTATTATTTTTTCATAAACAGCAACTTAAGTTGATTAATACAATACTTTTAAAACCATCATAATAAACCTTTAATTATGGATCAAACCTCCCGGAATTTCAACGATGACATCAGAGCGATGAAGATCATCCATGCGGCCATGCTGGCAGGGCAAATTATTTTAGGGATCATTGTATTTTATCTGGTGTATACAGGCCTGTTGGAAAGCGCGGCATCCGATGCCGATAATATTTTTAAATATCTCGTTCCGGCTATGGCGTTGGGATCTTATTTGATCGGCAGCATTTTATTCAAAAAGCTGACAGAGGTGGCCAGGACAAATCCGGAATTGAAGGAGAAGCTGGCAGGGTATCGCAGTGCACTGATTACGAGTTATGCTTTCCTTGAAGGTTGTTCCTTATTTGCCATTATCGCCACCATGCTTACATCTAACATGCTGTACCTTGGTATTGCCGGTGTGTTGATGCTTTACTTCCTTACCATCGGTCCCAGACGGGAACGTATCGTAAGAGATCTTGACCTTAGTCCGTCTGAAGAAATGAAGTTAATGGAAAAAAAATAAGATTCCCGGATATAATGAAAAGCATCGCTGTATTTTGTGGCTCCGGTACAGGAATTGACAAGGTTTTTGCAGAACAGGCAAAACTGCTGGGACAAACACTGGCCAGACGAAACATTGCCATTGTTTACGGAGGAGCGAAGGTGGGATTAATGGGCGCTCTGGCTGACGGTGCACTGAGTGAAAATGGACGGGTTACAGGTGTTATTCCTTATTTTCTGAAAGGAAAGGAAATTGCACACGATAAACTCACGGAACTGATCGTAGTGAAGACCATGCATGAACGAAAAATGAAAATGAATGAGTTGTCTGATGGCGTTATTGCAATGCCGGGCGGATACGGGACCTTGGAGGAATTATTCGAAATGATCACCTGGGCCCAACTCGGTCTTCATAAAAAGCCGGTGGCCATTTTCAATATTGCCGGATACTATGACCATTTGGTTGCTTTGCTGCAAAGCATGACTGATAAAGGATTACTAAAGGAGACAAACCGGAATATGCTGCTGGTGAGTGATAATATTGAGGATTTGCTTGAGCTTATGGATCATTACGTTGCCCCTGATGTTGAAAAATGGGTGACAAAGAAAGGAATCTAAATGGCATGCGCGCATTTTATTCAGGCGCAAGGGTCCCCATTATACTGGCGCAAGGGTCCCCTTGTGCCTTACCTGATGATAATATAATTTCCGCAATTTTAGTCAGATGTCTTATGTAAAATAGCAAAACTTGTCAGATCTGATTGTTTTATCCCCCTTATTTTTGATTTCGTTACCGGTAAACACTTATTCATTAACGTGTAAAATTTAAAAATCATGGAAAACACAATTCAGGTAAAACCTGTCGGATTCATTAAGGCAGATAAAAACGGTTTCTCTGTTGAGCTTGAAAAGACTTACCTGCCAGCCCTTAAAAATATAGACGGATTCAGTCATCTTCAGATCGTCTGGTGGGGAAATCTTTGTGATACACCGGAGTACCGGTCTGTTCTGACGAATGACAAACCTTATAAAAAGGGTCCCGATACCATAGGTATCTTTGCCACACGATCGCCAATACGACCTAATCCCGTTTTAATCACAACAATTTATGTTCAGCATATTGATTTTGAAAAAGGGATTATATACACACCCTATATCGATGCTGAAAAGGGATCACCGGTATTGGATATCAAGCCATATCATCTGAGTGACAGGGTCCGGTCATGCCAGGTGCCGTCATGGTGCCAACACTGGCCGGAATGGGATGAGGATTCGGCTGAATTTGACTGGCAGAATGAATTCAATTTTTAACTAACTTACGACACCCTGGAAATGTAATTCAGGGTGTCTACTAAAGGATCATGACGAATAAAGATGTTATACTTAAATCAATAAGATTCATCGAAAACAACCTGAAAGAAGAAATTGATGTCTTCAAAGTCTCCCGCGAAGTATGCTATTCTCTTTATCATTTCATCCGGCTTTTTCAAAGCATAACAGGCTTTTCTCCCGGCAATTATATACAACAGCGAAGATTGTCACAGGCAGTGGATGAACTGAGAAATACGGGGAAAAAAGTTGCTGATATTGCTTATGATTTTCAGTTTGGAAGTCCTGAGTCTTTTACAAGAGCATTCAGGAAACAGTTTCATGTTAATCCAACCGAGATCAGAAGCGGAATCTCATTATCGTCATTAGCACTGGTCAGCCCAATCACTCCTGATTTTATTTATCAGTCCGGTAAGGTTCGCAATACTCCTCCCGAACTGGTGGTGCTGCCCGAAAAAACACTGGTTGGAATTTCATTTTTTATCAGTGATAGTGCAGGTGTAAATGATCTTTCAAAAGAGTGGACACGGCTCATCAATGAGGTAAATACCATAAAAAACAGAACTGTCCCCGAACGGTACTACCAGGTACAGTTCTGGTCTGACACCCAGGAATTGGGAGGCATGTACTTCTTTACCGGTGTTGAAGTAACGAAACCCGCAGACGTCGATTCTCTCTTCGTCATCAAAAACCTACCCCGGGGGAAATATTTGCGCTTTATTCACAAGGGTTTTTCGAACAAAGTCGGATACACCTATAAATATATTTACAATCAGTTCTTACCCGATACCGAGTATAAATTAACAAAACCTTTTAATTTTGAGTTTTACGGGGAAAAATATAAAGGGCCTTTTAATGAACAGTCAGAAAGTGAAATTTATATTCCTGTTGAATGAAGACCTGTCAGAGTCGGATAAGATGATAATATTTAAAAAGCCTGAAAATCTTTTTTTTATATGTTCTGTTAACAAAAACTCCTTTTCAAAATACTGTATCTTTATAAATTAATCAATCGATAAATTATGATTAAGGAATTCGAACCCATCGTTCAGGGCATTATTGACCTTGTCGGTGAATGGGAACCAAAACTGCTGAAACTCCCAAATGATGTTATTACCGGGAGGAGAAACAGCCAGAACCGGACCATTAAGCAGATCGTCGGGCATATGATCGATTCGGCTTCCAATAATACCCACCGGATTGTGCATTTGCAGTACCAGTCGAGCCCGTTACGTTTCCCGAACTATGCAACTCAAGGGAACAACGACCGCTGGATTGCCATTCAGCATTACCAGGACGAAGACTGGGAGACTGTGGTAAACCTTTGGAAGTATTCCAACCTGCATATTGCCCATGTAATGCAGTATGTCAATCCAGATAAGCTGGAAAACCAGTGGCATTGCGATGAAGAAAACCTGGAATCACTGAAGGACGGGATTATTGATTACCTGAGGCATTTCAAACTGCATCTGAGGGAGATTGAGGAGTTGATTAAACAGGCTTAAAATATTTATCGATTTGTTGATTTGTTGATTTGTTGATCAGTAATAGTGAAAGAATTAGTTAAATACAGAAAATTTTATGCGGGCATGAAAATTACAGGTATTTTTTCCATGGTTATCTTTCTGATCATCCTGCCAGGTTGCAACCGGCAACATAAAAAGGAAATATCAGCGTCTCAGCAGCCCATACGGTTAACCCTTGAACAGGCCAATAAGCTGGCAACATTGCCCCTCGCTTGTTTGCAAACCGAATACCCTAATAAACCCGGTCAAACACTGGGTGGAAAAGATGATCTTGGGGAACCGCATAAGCTACATCCTGCTTTTTACGGGTGTTTCGACTGGCACTCAGCCGTCCATGGTCACTGGTCGCTGGTAAAGCTGTTAAAAGATTTTCCGGAGCTTGAGCAGGCAACTGCCATAAAACAAAAGCTCAGGGAAAGCATTACCCGTGAAAATATAAGGCTGGAAGTCCTTTATTTTCAAGGGGAACACAACAAAACCGATGAAAGGACTTATGGCTGGGCCTGGCTGCTGAAACTTGCCGAAGAATTGCATACATGGGATGACCCGCTGGCCCTTGACCTGGAAAGCAATCTCAAACCGTTAACCGATCACATGGTGGAAAGCTTTATTGAATTTTTGCCAAAACTGATGTATCCCATCAGGGTTGGCGAACACACAAATACAGCTTTCGGATTGGCTTTTGCGTGGGATTATGCCAATGCCACCGGCCACAAATTATTAAAAACCGCCATAGAAAACAGGGCCAGGGATTTTTATTTTAATGATGGCGGTTGTCCTCTAGACTGGGAACCCGGCGGCTACGATTTCCTTTCTCCCTGTTTTGAAGAAATTGACCTGATGAGACGGGTTTTAAGTAAAGGTGAATTTGATAAATGGATCCATCGGTTTGCACCACAGTTAAAAGAAAAAAATTTCTCTATTGAGGTTGGAGAGGTCAGTGACCGTACCGATGGAAAACTTGTGCACCTCGATGGATTGAATTTCAGCCGTGCCTGGGTCATGATCGGACTGGCCGGTCAATACCCGGAATATAAGCACTTAATAAAGATTGCCAGCGATCATGTGAATTATTCATTGCCTAATCTTGTTGGCGATACATATGAAGGAGGGCACTGGCTTGGATCTTTTGCTGTATATGCGCTGGGAAACCAATACATCCAACCGTGATTGGTAAATTGAAGCCGATTAATTATTTTTCTTATTTAATGATATAGGGTTAGTTAATTGGCATAGTTTTTGTAAAAATTTCATTTATTATACCATCTGTATACCTCATTTTATTTTAACCGATATCAACTGATACTAATACTGTATTTTCAAGTTAATCCAAATAATTAAAACCTAAGCTATGAAAAACATTAGTGTTCTAATGATGATTCTTTTCATACAAACCGGACTTTTAAAAAGTCAAAAATTACAAGTGAATGAGGTTTTTCAGGAAAAAAGTTATTGGGACTGGGCTGCAGTTTCCCAATGTATTCTTGATTATTATGGTTTTCCTGTGGATCAATGCGAAATGGCTGAATATATAAGAATATCAGGTTGGCATAAACCTGAGGAAAGGTCTTGCTGTGACGCCGTAAATGATCATTGCAATTTTTCAACTGCATTGTCAGAGATAAAGGGCAGCGTTCAGGACATCTTGTTGCATTTCGGAGGTATCAGCAGTACTTTGATACATGATTCATTATCCTGGTCTGAAATTAAGAATGAAACTGATAATGGCCGTCCCTTTATTATCCGCTGGGAAATGCCGGGGCAACTTTCACATTTTCTTGTAGGATATGGCATCAAAAATCAAACAGTCTATTATGTTGATCCTGCCGCAGGCGAAGGATTGAAGACGGCTTCCCATAACTGGCTGAAATATGATGGTCATCATATCTGGACTCATACTCTTGTTTTGTCAACAATGCCGACGTTAATTGATAATGATCTTTATGATAATATTGAAGCTGCTCAGTTTTTTCCAAATCCTGCCCATGATAGAATCAGGATTTGTTTGAATAAACCATTTTCAGATCAATATGAGGTTGAGGTGTATGATGTTTTTGGTAATCTGGTTTTAAAACGATTACAGGAAAAAGGTAATAGAGAATTCGAAATTGAGGTAAGTAACTACTTACCAGGCATGTACATAATGCACGCGTTCAATCAACAAAGAAGGTGCGCGTTTAAATTTGTTAAGCAATAATAGAATATATCTCCCTATTGCTGATTAACGCACGTTTTATCCTGTTATAATAACAGAAACAAGGTTTAGCATTTTGTGCACCACCTGTGCCAGGCTTGTCCTGCGGGACATGTGGTATTGTAACTGCATTTGCCGCACTGTGTGGCCATGAACAGAATAAAGTGGGCTGCAATGAGTATTACATATATCGGAATAAGGTACCATCCTGTTTTATATATCCAGTATAAAGGAAAAATGGCTATAATAAGAATCATTGTTTCACCGGCATTTGCATTAAGCTTAAAGAATTTCGGATCGAATTGACGCTTCTTATAGAGGAAACCCGAAAGTATATTGCCCAGATATACACCGCAAAGGGCCGGACAGTATTTTCCCCTGTAAGGACATCCTATACAGCATCCGGCCTGAAAAATGTTGGTGATGAGGTACAGCGCTATAAGAATAAAAAGAAGGATGATTGAATAAGTGGCCAACAGATAGGCAGTTCCAATAAAAACAATCAAAAAGGGGATCATGGAAAGAAAATAAAGCCATTTGTCTTTTTTAGTCCATTTATAAAATTCCATTATTGTTATGTTTCAGGATTAATAACAGTCTTTATTGGTGTTGTATGGCATAGAAAATCATTGCTGAAGAACAACAACCTGTGTGGATGAGCACTATAAAAATATGATAATAAAACCATCAATCCAAGTTCAGGAAGACTATTTTTCAACCCGTAAAGTTAGCCATCAGTGTCATGAAGTCAAAACTTTTTTATATTTTGGTTGCTTAATATAAATTCTGTCAATGTATTGTCCTTGCCTTCACAGTCTGTTTATTCATTACAATAAAATTGTGTAATTTTCAGTCTGGAGAAACAAGCATGTAATACATAACCTGCAAACATGAGATAAAGAAATGAGACTGGAAGACTTTGGATATGATAACAGATTTGAACAGTTAAGGAAAGTGCAGAATCTTGAAAGCTATGAGATCGGAAGGGTTATAGCCGAGCACAAAGAGCGGTATATTGTTAAGACAACAAAAGGTGAATTTGAAGCCGAGATAACAGGAAATATGCGATTTACAGCCCAGGGTCGTGAAGATTTCCCTGCCGTGGGCGATTGGGTTGTATTGGTCATTTATGATTCTGACCTTGCCATCATCCATATAATACTGCCAAGGTTTTCTGTTATTAAAAGACAGGCTGTCGGACAATACGGAGGAGTACAGATAATAGCCGCCAATATCGATTATGCCTTTTTGGTTCAGGCTGTTGACCGGGATTTTAATATCAACAGGCTTGAACGTTATCTTACCATATGTTATTCATCGAAGGTTAGCCCAATCATTGTGCTGAGTAAAACAGACCTGATTGATGAACAGAAAATATCTGATACTCTGAGCAATATAAAACAACGAATAAAAGATGTTCCGGTTGTGGCCATCAGTAACGAAACCCAAAAAGGATACGAAGTACTCAAAAAAATCATAAAAAAAGGGAAGACCTATTGCATGCTGGGATCTTCAGGCGTCGGAAAATCCACCTTATTGAATAATCTTTCCGGCAGGAATATAATGAGAACGGATATAATCAGTCAGAGTACCGGTAAAGGGCGGCACGTTACGAGTCACAGGGAACTGATCGTGCTCGAAAATGGCGGAATACTTATTGACAATCCGGGAATGAGAGAAGTTGGCATAGCCGACACAGAGAGCGGATTAGAAACTACTTTCAACAAAATTGTCACATTATCTCAGAATTGTAAATTCAAAGACTGTACGCATACCGGTGAGACTGGCTGCGCTGTCCTTGAAGCCCTGGCAAAAGGTGAAATAGACAAAAGTTCCTACGGAAATTATTTGAGAATGCAAAAAGAGAAAGCACATTATGAATCCACCGTTGCTGAGAAGCGTAGAAAGGACAAGATTTTTGGAAAAATTATAAAGGACTATCATAAAAAAGATATAAAGCAAAAGAAGAGTCGATGATTCTGCTTCATTAAACAAAACGTTACGTATAGCCTTTTTTGCATAAGGATAAGCATGATTTTAAAATACCAATTCAATAAATAATTCAAGTTGCCAGTTACAAAATTCTTAATATGATTTAAGAATTAAGAAT
>JAFGTR010000110.1 GCA_016934055.1 Bacteroidales bacterium
AGACCAGAAGACCAGAAGACCAGAAGACTTGGAGACTAAGAGACTAAGGGAGTAAAAGACGGAGATGCTGTACCTTTGATGAAACAGGATTAACCACTAGCCAACAACTCCGAACTCCGAACTTCTTTATTAATACCCTATAACCCAAAGAATCCGCTCTTCATCAGCACATTTTTCAGTCAGGGTTATAAGTTCACGATTTACAGTTTTAAGTTTGTCAAGTGATTCTTTCCAATTATCGCGCCAACCGGATTTCTGATCATTAAGCTCCTGTAAAAAATCCTTGCCCATGAAGCGATCTTCAACCATTCTTTCAAATTCCTTTAGTGTGCCTATTTTATCAAGTCCTTCAAGGTTTGTGATCAATTCATTGCGCAAAACAATAATCTTTCTTGAATTATACTTGGTCCCTGAAAAATAATCAAATACTTTATTGGCATTTTCAAAACACTCAAGGAACAAATTGAAAACAACGGTATCGAGATATTTTGATTCAGGATCGCATCGGCGGTATTCATCATTGTCGCCTGTGTAATTCAACTCAACGAAATTCAGAAAATCAGAATGATATAATTCAATATTCATGTTTTTCAGGCTTTGTTTACTAAAAGTATTAAATATTGTGAACAATACAAAATAATTCATCCGGCGGCTTTGAAAATGATTAAATTTGAAATTTGTCAAAAATGAATGCTATGATGTCTGTTGAAGATTTTCGCTCAGAGGCTCATAAACTGGTTGATTGGATTGCTGAATATTATAAAAATGTGGCAGATTATCCGGTTAAATCCCAGGTAAATCCGGGTGATATTGCAGCACGTTTGCCTGATGCACCGCCTGACGATAAAGAACCTTTTTCTTCGGTTTTTGAGGATATTGAAAAAATCATTTTGCCTGGTATGTCGCATTGGCAAAGCCCAAAATTCTTCGCGTATTTTCCGGCTAATGCAAGTTTCCCTTCACTGCTGGGCGAAATTCTCACAGCCGCTTTCGGAGCACAATGTATGAAATGGGAAACTTCCCCAGCAGCAACAGAACTTGAAGAAGTGGTGATGGATTGGCTACGGCAAATGACCGGTCTGCCTGAAAATTTTCATGGTGTAATACAGGATTCAGGTTCAACATCTACTTTATGCGCTATTTTAACGGCCAGGGAAAAGGCTTCCAGATTTGTCGTTAATAAGGCTGGATTTTATGGTCAACCAATTTACAGGATTTATTGTTCTGCTGAAGCGCATTCATCGGTTGATAAGGCAGTAAGAATTGCCGGCCTGGGACATGATAATCTTGTTAAAATTCCGGTTGACGATGCATACAGTATTGACACAAGAATATTGAAAAAAAGAATTGAGGATGATAAACAAATGGGTTATAGGCCGCTATGTATTGTTGTCGCCCTGGGTACTACAGGTAGTACTGCCGTGGATCCGCTTGATGAAATAGCGTGTATTTCAAAAGAATACGATACATGGTTGCATATCGATGCTGCTTATGCAGGTTCTGCTCTTCTTTTACATGAATATCGCTGGATGATTAAAGGGATTGAAGCAGCAGACAGTTTTGTTTTTAATCCTCATAAATGGCTTTTTACCAATTTTGACTGCTCGGCATATTTTGTAAGAGATAAGGATGCCCTGATAAAGACCTTTCAATTGGTGCCGGAATATCTTAAGTCTCAGGTTCATGGGCATGCAAATGATTATTCCGACTGGGGAATACAACTGGGGCGCAGGTTCAGAGCACTGAAGCTGTGGTTTGTTATCAGGATGTTCGGTGTTAAAGGGCTGCAGGAAAAGCTTCGGTATCACATCAGCCTGGCTGTAGAATTTGAGAAATGGCTTTTGCAGGCTGGTGATTATGAGATTATGGCACCCCGTCTGTTTAACTTATTATGCTTCAGATATAATCCTTCAGGTGACCTGTCTGAAGATGAACTCGATTTGTTGAATGAAAATCTGTTGAAGGAAATGAATAATACCGGCAAGGTGTATATTACGCATACACGGTTGAAAGGAAAATACTGCCTTCGCTTAGTGATTGCGCAAACCAATACTACAATGGAGCATGTTGAACAGGCCTGGCAACTTTTGATTGATAAATCAGTTCAGATTATTAATTCCGGTAAAATCAATCCCAGGTGAAGGCAGATATTACTCAATGGATATCAGAGTTGTTTGAAACCTGGAGTGGCGAAAAGGTGCATTCGCTTGATCCTTTGCCGGAGTCTGGCTCTTATCGCCGATATTACAGGATTAAAAGTGAACATAAAACTGTATTAGGAGCATTTAATACCGATTTACGTGAAAATGAGGCTTTTTTTTACCTTGCAAAGCATCTGAGGAAAGCAGGGAACAAGGTTCCTGAGGTTTATAGTGTTGACCGTGAAAAGGGTATTTATCTGCTGGAAGACCTTGGGGATGTCACACTGCTTGATCATATTCAGCAACAGACATCGGTAGAGGCCTTTGGTAAAAGCCTGTCGGATGTTTACCATCGCATAATTGATGCAATGCCGTGCCTGCAAATTAAATCAGGTAAGAACCTTGATTTTAAACGCTGTTATCCTCGGCCTGAATTTGAATATCAAAGCATGCACTGGGATCTTAATTATTTCAAGTATTGTTTTCTGAAACCAATGAAAATTGGTTTTGATGAACAGGAACTCGAAGATGATTTTGTGAGACTTATTAAATTCCTCCTGGAGGCTGATCGTGAATCTTTCATGTTCCGCGATTTTCAGTCGAGAAACATCATGTTGCATAATGATGAGATTTATTTCATTGACTTTCAGGGAGGCCGTAAAGGCCCACTGCAATATGATCTTGCATCCCTGCTTTTTGAGGCCAAAACCAGCATCCCTGCTTCTGAAAGACTATCCCTGCTCGGTTATTATCTTGCAGTTTTTCAAAAAACATACTTGTCTTTTGATCCGGATAAATTCATGAGATACTTTTATGGCTTTGTTTTTATGCGACTTATGCAAGCTATGGGGGCCTATGGTTTCAGAGGTTACATTGAAAGAAAACCTTTGTTTCTTCAAAGTGTACCCCTGGCGGCCAAAACTCTGGAATGGCTTGTAAACAATGTATCTCTTCCGGTAAATTTGCCCTCCCTGTTTAAAGTATTCAATTCTGTTATCGAATCAAAAGAAATAAAAGAATTCAATGTTATTTATAAAACCCTGACGGTGAGTATAAACAGTTTTTCTTATAAGAGCGGTATTCCCGCTGATCATTCCGGTCATAATGGAGGATTTGTATTCGATTGCAGGTATTTATCAAATCCTGGGCGCTATGAAGAATTCAAGGATTTTACCGGGAAAGATACCCCGGTTATTAAATTTCTGGACGACAAGGAAGATATGCAGGAATTTATATCACATGTCACCGGCCTTGTTGACCAGGCAATTTCTGTATACAAACAAAGAGGCTTTACCAGTCTTGTCGTGAATTTCGGATGCACAGGCGGACAACACCGCTCGGTATATGCCGCCGAAAAGGTGCAGTCCTTTATCAGGCATAAATACCCTGTAAATGTTGTTATGCGCCACAGGGAACTTGAGAAGAGAGATCTTACATGAATTCTTATGATGATGAAACCAAAATTGAAGCTTAAAAGAATAAGAAATTTATAACTTTCAACCCGATTTATTTCTGTAAAACATGAAGGCTATGATCCTGGCGGCCGGAAAAGGTACACGGCTGCTTCCGTTAACAGAACATATACCTAAGGCTTTGGTGAAAATCCAGGGTATCCCTTTGTTGCAACATGCTATAATGTACCTTCGATTTTTTGGCGTAAATGAAATCATTATTAATGTTCATCATCTGGCTGATAAAATTATTGAATTCATTGCCGCTCATAATAGTTTTGGGATCCGTATTGAAATTTCACATGAAAAAGATAATTTGCTTGATACCGGTGGGGGTTTGTATAATGCCCGTTGGTTTTTTAATGATAATAAGCCGTTTTTCCTCGTCACTTCAGACGTTATTACCAACCTTAATCTTGAAGAATTGTATCATTTTCACCTTGAAAAAAAACCTTTGGCAACACTGGCTGTAAAACAACGACAAACCACACGTGAATTGATGTTTGATGATCAGTATAATTTATGCGGGTGGCATAACAGTATGACTGATGAAACCTTAAGGGTAAATAAATCAGATTGTTACAGGATGATCGCATTCAGTACTGTTCATGTTATAGATCCTGCTTTGTTTGATCTGGTAACTGAAAACGGGGCTTTCTCAATGACTGACCTGTATTTAAAACTGGCTAAGCATCATACAATAAAAGGATTTGAACATAATGAATCATTGTGGTACGAATGTGGCCGGATTGAAAACCTTGAATTACTGAATAAGTCAGAAGAGATAAAACACATTTACAGGCATTTTCATACTTTTTGCTGATAATTTTAAGTATTTTTAATCGCCATTATTAAAACAAGCTTGTTATGATCCGTTTTAATAAAGATATACTGGTTCCGGTTGATTTCAAACAACCTTCGGTTAATGCCGTCAATATGGCTATTAAGATTGCACCTTTTATAAAGGGCCGCGTTCATCTTCTGCATATCATCCATACAGGAGGTTTTCTGGATATGCTGGGATCAAAAAGTCAAATGGTTTCCCTCACATCATCGGCACTGGAAAAGCTAAATCATTTAAACGATCAGTATTTTAGCGCTTCAGGCATTGAAACTGTTCTTAAGGTCGAAGCTGGCAAACCTTACAGAAAGGTGCTTGAATATGCAGCATCAATCGATCCCTCGGTTATTCTTATCGGCGATAATGATCAGTTCATTCATGATGAAAAAATATTGGGATCAACCAATACCCATATTATCACACATTCCGGGTGGCCTGTTATTACAGTGAAATGTGAAAAGCCAAAATCTCCTTCCAGGATTGTTTTGCCGATCGACCTTTCATCAAAGTCGCAGATACAGCTGTGCAATGCCATTGCCATGGCCAGGCATTATGAATCAACCATCTACCTGGTTTCGGTTGTGATTGGTGGAATAAATATTAAGGAAAGCCGGATATACAAAATGCTTAAACATTTTCAGTCTACCATTATTCAAAATGAGATCAAGTGTGAAATTAAACTATATAAAAGATCTGAAATTCCAGTATATCAGAGAATTATTGAATACTCCAATGAGGTGAATGCTGACCTGATCATGATAATGACCCATCAGGAAGGAACGACACACGATAACTATATTGGTGCTGTGGCTCATCATGTCATTAACGAAGCAGCAATGCCGGTTCTCAGCTTGACTTACAGGGCTGCTTTTTATGAACCTGAAGAAGCCATGGCCTTTGTTGATCCTTTGAATATTTTTTCAATTGGGTCTGAAAGCACCAAAAGGAAAAATATTCTCAATCGTTTGTTTGGAAATTAACTTCATCATTAATGTATTGAAGAGATCCTTAAGGTTATCGGTATTTATCAATAAATTCCTGAATTTGCTGTTATAGAGAATGTATTGCACACAGCATATTCAAAATCATTAAGAAAAACTATGCAAATGGCAGCAGAAAACATAAATGATACTATTGAACTGTTAAACGGGCAATTAAAGCTTGCAAGTCCACAGGAAGTGCTTGATTATTTCTGCAGGCATTATGAAGGCCATATAGCCTTTTCTTCAAGTATGGGCGCTGAGGACCAGGTGATTACTGAAATGCTTTCCAAAGGTGGTAAAGCTGTTAAAATCTTTACCCTTGATACGGGCCGGTTGTTCCCTGAAACCTATGAACTCATTGATAAAACCAGAAGTTATTACCGGATTCATATTGAGGTGATGTTTCCTGACAGGGAAGCAGTTGAAAATATGGTGAATAGTAAAGGTGTCAATCTTTTTTATGAAAGTATTGAAAACCGTAAGCTTTGTTGCCATATACGCAAGGTTGAATCACTTAAAAGAGCCCTCTCAGATATGGATGTCTGGATAACCGGTATCCGCAAGGATCAGACCCTTAACAGGTTCAACACCCGTTTGGTTGAATGGGATGAAACCTATTCTCTTATAAAGGTTAATCCATTGTTAAAATGGACGGAGAAGATGGTCTGGAAATATATCCGGGACAACCACATACCTTATAACGAATTACACGACAGGGGATTTCCCAGTATTGGATGTCAGCCTTGCACCAGGGCAGTCACTCCGGACGATGATCCACGTTCAGGACGTTGGTGGTGGGAGGACAAAGGCCCGAAAGAATGCGGCCTGCATGTTAAGGAATAGTGAAAAGTGAATAGTGAATAGTGCATTAGTGATTAGTTGTGTAGGAATTGATTGGGGTGTGAAGGGTTGTGGTTGTTGTGGTGTTTGTGGTTGATATGGTTGCTTCGCCCGCCGCAGGTTTAGCGAAGGCGGTTCGGTTGTCTGTTGTGATGGTTTTGGTAGTCTTTGATCTTTAGTCTTTAACCTTGAATCCACTCTAAAAAGTCATAAATTCGTGAATAGCTGAAAATCTTCCATGATACTTTTCGGAGCAGACTCAATCTTTAATCTTTGATCTTTGATCTTCGATCTTTGATCTTTAATCCTTATTTCCTGTCTGCTTGTCTTAAAGAAGTAACCATATTATCTGAAATTCGTATTTAAAGAAAAATCATAAATATGGCAAACGGCGCAAGATTTATTGAATATAAAGGCAAAGAGATCTATTTTGTTGATTACACCCATATCAAAAAGATAGAAGATTTTCTTTCTGTTATTAAGGGGACAAATGCATTTCGTGAAGAAACCAAGGCATTGGGGAAAAGAAATTTGCTTATGCTGGTTGACGTTACAGGCAGCTTTGTTTATGGTGAAGCCCTTGACGCCCTGAAAAAGTCAGGTAAGATCACCAAGGAAATAACAAAAAAGGAAGCCATAGTCGGCATTACAGGTGCAAAAAAAATCTTGTTGCAGATTGCCAGACTGTTTACCGGTATGCAACTTCAGTCCTTTGATACAGTCGATGAAGCAAAAGAATGGCTTGTCAGGGATTAATCTGTTCTCAATTCAAAGATCAGCCTATAAATCAATGCTGTTATAGATTTCCTGCTGGATTTTAGTGCGTATATTCATTTCAACCAGCTTATTATTGCCGGCATCAGGATATATCCGGTTGGAGAGAAATATATATATCAGCTGGTAGTCAGGGTCAGCCCAAACAAGCGTTCCGGTGAAACCTGAGTGGCCATAACTGTTATCTGATACAGCATGGCATACAGGACTTGGTTTTGAATGGTCGGGTTCGGGTTTATCGAAACCTAATCCACGGCGGTTGTTTTTCTCGCCCTCCTGTTTTGAGGTGAAAAGTTCAATTGTTGCGGGATTAAAAAAACAAACAGTTCCGTATGATCCTTTGTTCAAATACATTTGCATTATTTTAGCCATATCATTGGCATTTGAAAATAGGCCGGCATGACCTGATATTCCTCCCATCATGGCAGCTGCCGGATCATGAACGTATCCGTGGATCAATTGCTTGCGAAATATCTGATCATCTTCGGTTGGCATAATCTTTTCTGCAGATATTGATTTTATCGGATTAAAACAAAGACCTGATATGCCCAATTGTTTATAAAAGCTTTTGTCAATATAATTATCAAACGATGAGCCTGTAAGGTTTTCAATCATCTTATAAAGCAGTATAAAACCAATATCGCTGTATTTATAATCAGGTCTTTTATCGACTGTCGAGTTGCATATGGTTGCCATAATAGTATCCTGTAATTCCTGACTGGCGTATATTTCGCTTGCCACGGTGTAGGGGTGAAGACTGTCACTCTGTGAAGAAAAGCAACCTTTTTTATAACGCGTGTACCTTGTCAGATATTGATTTGAGCTGATTTTATAAGGATAAACAGCAGAAATTGTTCTGCTGAATAAAGACTGACTTGAAAAAACGGGTTCCAACGTGTTGATATAAAAAGGGATCCAGCTTACCAATCCGGATTTGTGCAGAAGAACATCACGAACAGATATATCTTTTTTATTGGTTGTGTCAAGAAATTTTAAGTATTTTGACAATGGTTTTTCCAGATCAATATGCCCTTCTTCGTATAATTTCATAATGGCCGGAACAGTAGCCGCGATCTTCGTTACTGAAGCAAGGTCATATAAATCTTCTGTACTTACCTTTCTTTCTGATTTATAGACAGGATTACCATATGCTTTGTGAAAGAAAACAATGCCATCACGGGCTATCAGTATCTGGCATCCCGGCATCGCCTCCCGGGCTATGGCATCACCGACAATAGAATCAATTCTGGTTTCCAGTGAGGTATTTACCCTGCATTCCAATGGAATGCTGTACTTAAGCCGTTCAAGACTCTTGGTTGCCATACCATTTCCTTGTGGATAACGGTCTGTGATGGTTACCGGCAGACTTGCGTGTCCGGGGATGGCTCCAAAAATCAATTGTGCTGACAATTCCTGCACAGGCCTGAGATTCTCATATGATACCAGTATGCCTGCCAGGCGGTTTATCTGACTGAATCGCAATAGGGCATATGGACTTGCAAACAGATCAAGTATAACAGTATGATTTAGGCATAGTTTTTCAATTATGCTGATAAAAGTGTCAGGTACCCCGAAATTATGACTTACTCTGATATCATCAGTATGCAAGCTAACTATCAATAAATTATAATGATCTGCAAAAGCCAGCAAACTGTCTGTTTGCGGAGATCCGTTTACCCTGTAATGAAAGGTATCAACAGGAGCATATTGTCTTATAGTATGATGAAAATCAAAACTGTTCGCATTTCCAAGGGCAATGGCTCCGATTTTCAGTGTGTCAAGGCGTTGCAAAGGGAGAATATCATTCCTGTTGGAAATAACCGTTATCGAGTTTTCTATAATTTTTCGGTTCAGAAGTTCATAATGTGGTTGGTTCAGGTCTTCAATCAGACCTTCAACAGGAACAGGTTTGTATTGATTGAGGCCGATCCAGTATTTGGCTGAAAGTATTTTTTTGCATCGTGCATCTATATCTTTCTGAAGTATGTGTCCTTTTTCAACTTCATGTTTTATTGTTTTTACAGCAGCATGGATGTCATCAGGCATAAGGATGATATCATTTCCGGCAATAAAAGCCCTGATCACGGCACTGTCAGGTTCGAAATTATTGGTGATGCCTTTCATGGTCATGGCATCGGTAAAAACAAGACCTTTAAAGCCCATCTTCTGCTTCAGCAATGTATCAACAATGGATGCTGATAATGAAGATGGAATTCTTCCGGTGCTATCAAGACCTGGAACATTAAGATGCCCGGTCATTATTCCCGATATTCCGCTGTATATCAGCTCTTTGAATGGGAAAAGTTCAATGCTGTCAAGTCGTGCCGGATCATGTTTGATGACAGGCAGTTCAAGATGTGAATCAACATGGGTGTCTCCATGGCCCGGAAAATGTTTTGCAACGGCAATAATGCCATTATCCTGCATGCCCAGCATATAAAGCAATGATTTTCGTGTAACGTTGGCCCGGTCTTCTCCAAAGGAGCGACTGCTGATAACAGGATTCCGGGGATTGTTGTTGATATCTGCTACCGGTGCAAAGTTGATATGAACACCAATTCTTTTTAGCTGCCAGGCGATCTGGCAACCCATATCATAAATAAGTTTTTCATTGCGCATGGCCCCCAGCATCATCTGCCGTGGATAACAGACCGTGCTGTCCAGACGCATGGCAAGGCCCCATTCTGCATCCATAGCTATCAGCAAAGGGATCTTTGACCTTTTCTGATACCTGTTGGTTAATGTAGCCTGCCGGGTTGGGCTGCCCTGAAAAAAAATAAGACCTCCGACATTACACTGACGTATTGCTTTCTCAATTTCCTCTTCATGCTTTTTGTCTTTGTTTGAATAAGCAGCCAGCATGAAAAGTTGAGCAATTCTTTCTTCCTGTGACATGGTCTGCATTACTGAATCAACCCAGGATTGCGGTGTATTGAGGAATAAAGGATCGGTTTTAGTCTTTCGCAACCTGAACTCTTCATGAAATGTATGACCGGCGGGTGCAAATTGCGAAAGAGTCAGAACAGTTATCAGACTTACCAGAAAAACAGTTACCTTAAGAATTCTTCTCTTCATTTACCGTCGGTCTAATGGTAGTGACTATATTAGAGTTAAACTGAAAACCGCTGTAAAGGGTTACATTTTCCAGTAATTTTAAAGATAGATGATTGAATAGTAACCGTAAAGAAAAGTTTTTAACTGAACTCTTCGGCCTGACCGGTTGCAGCGAGTGCGGCTTTCCATTCCCATCCTTTCAGGTCAACACATTTGGATTTGCGTGTTAACAAATCAATGGGTACATGAATAAAGGTGTCATGCAGGTAGCCGATTACAAGTCCGGTTTTGCCGCTCATGGCAGCATGTACGGCATTGCGTGCATATAGATCGCACAATATAGCGTCCTCAGCATCGGCAGGGCAGCTTCTGATGGAATAACTCGGGTCAAAATATCTTACAACAACTGAAAAGTTTTCAGCCTTGAAGTAATTTACAATTTGTGCATAAAGAAAGTCTCCGATATCTTTTAGTATTATATTCCCTGATTTATCATAACGTGTTGGACCCTGAATCAGCAGGTTTTGACCGGCTCCTTCCGCAACAACAATAACAGCATGCCTGCGGTCAATCATGCGATCTCTTAATGCCTTCAGAAATCCATTTTCTCCTTCAAGAACAAAAGGCACTTCCGGCACAAGGACAAAATTAACGTCTTGGCTGGCAACAGTTGCACCAATAGCAATAAATCCGGCATGACGTCCCATCAGTTTAACCAGGCTAATCCCATATTCCACGCTTTTTGCTTCAACGTGCGCATTGCTGATGACTTTGCAGGCTTCCTCAACAGCAGTGAGGTATCCAAAGGTTCGTGATACATAAGATACATCATTATCAATGGTTTTGGGAATGCCAACAACGGCCAGCTGATAATTACGCTTCTGTGCCTCCTTAAAAAGTTCATAACCTCCTTTTTGGGTGCCGTCACCACCAATGGTAAATAGTATATTGATTTTCCGCTTTATCAGGTTGTCAACGGCAGCTGAGATATCAACAGGTCCCCGTGATGTGCCAAGAACAGTACCGCCTTCACGATGTATGTCGTCAATACCTGCATGTGTCAGTACCAGAGGCTCCATATCGTTGGCAGGATCAAGACCTTTATATCCATAACGAAAACCAACGATATCTTTTACACCATATATAAAATAAAGCTCAAGAAAGAGTGAGCGTATAACATTATTCATGCCAGGGCATAATCCACCGCAGGTTACTATGCCTGCTCTTGTTTCAGCGGGATTGAAAAATAACATTGACCGGGGGCCGGCCATTTCAAACATCAGATTGTTATTCTGTTTCTCTTCGGGCAGGATTTTAATGGAAGCAGGAATAAGTATCCGGTCGTCAATTGAATACCTGAGCGGAGAATGAAATCTTGGTTCGCCAAGAGTTGTGATCATTGTTTTTTCAAACTTAATATTTAATCTGCCTTATTTTTTTATTTATAATGACAGCGTGGATGTTCAGTCCTGCCTCATTTCATTCTGTTTTTTGCCTCGATGCACCAGAGTATCTCATTTATGAATTTTGAAGCCCGTTCACGGGTGGCTTGATTATTGTATGGCCTCCCTTCTTCATCAAAAGATTCAAGGACTGAAGGGACCGGGAACATGGCGGGAACAGTCCAGGCCTTCATTTTCCACATGATAAACTGCAGGGAGATGATGACCTGGCTACCGCCAAAAACGCCGTCAGAAACAGTGGATATTGCGACAGGTTTTCGGTGCCATTCACTATACAACAGGTCAATGGCATTTTTTATGCTTGCAGGATACCCGCCATTATATTCAGGAGTTACAATTATTACACCGTCAGCATTTTTTATTCTGGTCGCAAAATCAAGCACTTCAGCTGAAGGTGATTCCTGATGTTTTAAACGTTCTTCAAACAAAGGGAAATTATATTTTTTGAGGTCAAGTATCTCAGCTGAACCCATTTGCTTTTCTTCAACAAATCTTTTAAAATATTTGGCTACCCGGTGGCTGTTACGTCCTTCCCTTACACTTGATGATATAATAACTATATGAGGCATGTCAATCGTTGTTTAAAAATCATCGTCATCATTAATTTTTGTATTGGCAATTTCGTTCATGTCTATCAGTCTCAAACTTTATATAGGCAGCTCCATGTTTGGTTGTCCAGGGAAGACCCGGACATTCCCGATTTACAATTCAGAATTTGACAACAAATAATATCCTAAGTTATATTTTTTTAAAGTTTTTGTCACTCTTCCATCGTGGATACCAGTTCAAAAATATCCTCGCCTCTACAGGTAAAATCATTTATGAATCCGTTATTGTCTTATTACCGGGGTCAACAGGCAAAGAGAAATTGAAAGTACTGCCTTTTCCGATTTCAGATTTTACCTGTATTTTGCCATACAGCATTTCTACGTAAGCTTTGGCTATTGATAAACCTAATCCCGAGCCTTCATGCAACCGGGTGTTTTTTATATCAGCCTGCACAAATCGTTCAAATATAGCTTCAAGACGCATACCGGGAATGCCGATGCCTGTATCTTTAACAAAGAACTCAATGTTGTTTCCCTTCATGCAATATCCAACCTCTACCGTTCCCTGCTGTGTAAATTTAATCGCGTTATGGATCAGAATGGAAAGAATTCTGTTTAACAGACTTTTATCAGTTTTTATAATAACCTTCTCATTTTTGTTATATTCTGAAAATATTAGTCTAAGGCCTTTTTCTTCAGCCATTTGCCTGAATGAATCAAGGCAGTGGATTATCACCTCAAAAACAATTGCTTTTGAATACCTGATCATTATTTGTTTTGATTCGATTTTTGATATTTCAATAATATTATCAAGAGTGTAAAGCAAGCGATTTCCACTTTTTCTGACGATATCAATATATTTATTCTGTCTTTCAGTATTTAATCCTGATTCCTGTAATAAGTCAATGAATCCTATAATTCCGTTCATCGGGGTTCGAACCTCATGAGACAAATTCTGCAGGAATACCGTTTTCAAACGGCTGCTTTCTTCAGCTTTTTCTTTGGCAACTATAAGCTCTGCGTTTCTCAACCGCAATATCCTGGTTTTAGCTTTTACTTGATATTGTAGCAACAAAGCAAATGCAGAGACAACCAAAAGAACTGAACCGCTGATGATCAGTAATATGATGATATACTGCGGAATAACAGTTTTATAATCTTTGTCAAGCCAGTGTTGTAAGGAGATGTAATAATCAGATTTGGCATTGTTTTTCTGCATTGAGATATGCTTGTCAAACATTTTTATCAGATCAGGATCCTTATTTTTTGTAAAAGCGAAGTGTAATTCTGTTGGACGAAGTATAATACCTGTAGGATGTATTTCCTTATCACACAATTCAGAAAAATAAAAGAACCGATCGGCTACAATAATATCAATTTCATGATTTTTGAGAGAAAGAACAGAGTGAGTATAATCATTATAGTCAACGGTCTTAAAGTTAATATTAAAGGTATTTTTAGCTATAGTATTTAAATAATTTTCCTGCATAGAGCCTTTTAAGACGCCAATTAATTTACCATTCAGATCAAGGACTGAATTGATTCTGACAGCGTCAGTTGTATAAACTTCAAGCCATGAACCCAATAATGACAAGGTACTCAGAGTAAACAGTGAATCTCTTTCTTTGGAATAGGCAACATCAGGCAATATGTCGATTTCTCCGTCGGCCAGCATAGTAATAAGTTGCATCCATTCTCCTGAAACATATTTAATATGCAGGTTTTCCTTTTTTGCCAAAGATTTTATAACATCTATAAAAATACCATCAGGATTGCCTGATTTATTTATGAATATCTTGGGAGGATTATCATAGACGCCTGCCTTTATAACAGTGGATTGTATGTTGTTCTGCGATGCAAAGCTTATTTGCTGTCCTGCAGAAAGAAGCAAAATAAAAAGAAGTAAGATATATAGTCCTGTTTTACCACCAGTTCTCATGTAACGCAATTTTTCAGGTAGGATTCAGAGTAAGTATGCGCATAGACTATTTTTCAATCAATAAATATAAACATTATGAGGATTTAATGCTTTATAAGAGTGAATACTTTTTTCTTACTGTTAAAATCTTTCTGCATTCTCACTTCAGGCTAAACGGAATGGGAAATCATAAATCATGATCAATTCTCATTTTTTTCCATGATCACAAACCCTGATATGAGAGTCTCAATCCTACAATTCCCATTACAATCAACAATGCAGAAGCCAATCGTAAAAGGTTCACAGGATCATGAAAGATAGCAATTCCAAGTATTAAAGTTCCCAGTGCGCCAATACCTGTCCAGACCACATAAGCTGTTCCAATCGGAATTTCTTTTTGGGCGATCCATAAGAATAATCCGCTCAGAGCCATTGAAAACACTGAAAAACAAATCCACCAGTATTTATGTGAAGTGGTTTGCGATAGTTTAAATCCCAGGGGCCAACCTATTTCAAAAATTCCGGCGATGATAAGATAGATCCAGTTCATAAGCGGTGAATTATGGATATAACAAAATTTACTATTTATTAAAATATGAATAAAACAGATATAAGATTGAAGATTAACGAATTAAAATTTATGAAGTCAGGGTAAAAACTATATAATTAATACTATACAAACATAAACTTATGCTTTTTAAATCGAAAACTGTCATTCAAAGTTCTTAAATCGTTAAATGAGTTTTATAACAGGTAACTTAAATTATAAAAAAAACAAAGGATTGGAAGAAACAAAAAAACCCGGCTGTGTTTTACAACATCAGTCGGGGTTTTATGTTTCATAAACAGGTATTTGAATTGTCTAAAGGTCTTCTATTCTCTTGAATCTTGGTACCAGGAAATGCATAACAGCCCATGCAATAAGGTATGCAAGAGCACAGAAAACAAAGACAATCGTATAGGCAATTGTCATTTTATCGTGTACAAGAGGAGCCTGTATGGCTTTCAGCTGTTCGAACAGTGTCGGGTCAATCGCCTGCATCTGTTGTGCTACTTCTGCAGGAAGACTGCCCAGTTCGACCTTATCAATATTAATAATATCATTATGCTTATTCAACAGGGTCGTGGATTTAACTTTTTCCAAATACTCTCCAAGGTTCAATGTCTGTGCAACAACCCATGATTTAGCAATACCGGCATAGCGGAAACCGTCGAATATCCATCCTGCACATTTGGTGATAAGAATACCACCAAAACCACCGGCCATTCCTCCAATACCTGTTACACTGGCAACAGCTTTTTTGGGAAACATGTCAGAAACCGTTGTGAAAATATTGGCTGACCAGGCCTGGTGGGCAGCTGTTCCTATGCCAATGATAAAGACCGGCATCCAGAAACTTATACCGCCCAGGTATTGTGCTGACAGCACAAGGAGGGGGATCAGGGCAATGATCAGCATGGCTCTCATACGACCGGCATAGGGTTCATAGCCTTTATTGATGAAATACATTGGGAACCAGCCCCCGGTAACACTTCCGACAGTTGATATGGTATAAAGTACAGCCAATGGTAATGCAACCTGCATGCCTATCATGCCATATTGTGCTTTAAGGTAGGCCGGTAGCCAGAACAAATAGAACCACCAGACACCATCTGTCATAAATTTTCCAAAGCTGAATGCCCATGTTTGTTTGTACTTGAGCAATTTAAACCAGGGAACCCTTTCTGCATTTTCAACAACCTGCAAATCAGAGTTATCAAGATTATCACTGTGGATATGATCATATTCAGGTTTGCCGACTTTTTTACTCTTTGACGGTATTTCATATAGCCAGAACCAGAAAATGAGCCATAAGAAGCCTATACCTCCAATGATAATGAATGCAGCCTGCCAACCCAGGTGTTTGGCAATCCACGGTACTGTAAGCGGTGCAACAATGGCGCCGACATTGGCGCCGGAATTAAAAATCCCAGTTGCCAGCGCTCTTTCTTTCTTTGGAAACCATTCCGCTATTGTTTTTATAGCCGCCGGGAAGTTGCCCGATTCACCAAAACCCAGAACGCCGCGTGCAAACATAAAGCCTCCTGTACTTCTGGCCAAAGCATGTATCATAGCTCCGACTGACCACACAATCAATGACCAGGCGTATCCCATCTTTGTACCCAGCCAGTCGATAAGACGACCTGCAAAAAGCATGGAAATAGCATAAACAAACTGAAAAATAGAGACTATATTGGCATAGTCGGTATCGCTCCAGTTGAACTGTACTTCAAGCCTGTCTTTTAGTAAGCTGAGTACCTGCCTGTCAAGGTAGTTAACAGTAGTGGCAAAAAATACCAGTGTACATATTGTCCAGCGGTATTTGCCAATTTTTTCATTGAGTTCCTTTATCATGTAATTAGCGTTTATTGGTTAAAACCCTTTGAGGTTTGTTAATATTTTAAACTTCGAATACCGGTCACTTTTTTCAAATGTATGCAATGGTTAAGTCTGACGGGCAGACAAACTGTCGTAAAGAGGTGGACAGATTATCCTTTAATGCTGGCTATTATCGCAAGTACCTTACGGATGTTAGCTTCAACAGCCTCATAATCCCTGTTCTTAACCATATCTTTTGTGATAAGCTTTGATCCCATTCCTACACAATAAACACCTGCCTTAAACCACGCGGAGAGGCTTTCTTCTGTTGCATCGACTCCTCCGGTTGGCATGATACTGGTCCATGGCATCGGACCTTTCACCATTTGCACAAAACGCGGGCCGCCAACTTCAGCCCCCGGAAAAATCTTTACAATTTCAGCTCCCAACTCTTCAGCTCTGGAGATTTCTGAAACCGATCCGCAGCCGGGTGACCATAGTATCTTCCTGCGATTGCATATTCTTGCCATTTCTTCATTCAGAATAGGGGATACAACAAAGTTGGCGCCTGACTGTATATATAAACCGGCAGTTGCCGCATCAACTACTGATCCCACGCCCATGATCATATCGGGTATCTCCTGTAACACCCATTGATTAAGCTCCCGGAAGACTTCGTGGGCAAAATCACCCCGGTTGGTAAATTCAAAGAGCCTTGCTCCTCCACGGAAGCAGGCTGATACAACTTCTTTACATAGGTTTATGTCAGCATTGTAAAAAACCGGGATCAGTCCCGACTCTTTCATTTTTAAAGCTGTTTCCAATCTTGTAAATCGTGCCATAATACTTTGTTTTATATAAGATTATCGTGATACACGTCCTGAAGCATCTCCCTGCATGAGTTTTTCAATTTCTTCAATGGTTACCATATTAAAGTCACCAGGAATGGTATGTTTAAGACAGGATGCCGCTACAGCAAAGTTCAACGCCTTCTGATCATCATTTTTATAGGTCAGCATGCCATAAATAAGACCTCCCATGAAAGAATCGCCACCACCTACACGGTCAACAATATGGGTAATATTATACTGAGGAGCCTCAATTAATTTCATTCCGTCAAATAATACTCCTGACCAGGTATTATGATTGGCACTGATCGATCCTCTCAGGGTAATGATAACCTTTTTGGCTTTTGGAAATTGTTTCATCAGCTGCCGGCATACCGATTCATAAGCAGCTGCTTCTACATGTCCTCCGGTGACATCAACACCTTCCGGCTTAATCCCGAATACTTTTTCAGCGTCTTCTTCATTGCCCAGGATGATATCACAACCGGCAACCATTTCCGGCATTACTTCGGATGCCTTTTTTCCGTATTTCCATAAGTTTTTGCGATAATTCAGATCGGTTGAAACTGTAATACCTTTACGGTTTGCTGCTTGTATGGCTTCAAGGCAAACGCGGGCCGTGGTTTCTGATATTGCCGGTGTGATGCCTGTCCAGTGAAACCAGCCGGCCGATTGAAATACCTTTTCCCAGTCAACCATGCCGGGTTCGATGGTTGATATCGATGAATGTGCCCGGTCATATATTACTTTGCTGGCGCGACTTACCGCTCCGGTTTCAAGAAAATATATGCCCATGCGTTCACCCCCCCAGACAATATTTCCTGTACCAACACCATATTTTCGCAATGTCATGGCAGCAGCCGTTCCAATATCATTTTTTGGCAAACGTGTGACATATTCAACAGGAATGCCATAATTGGCCAATGAGACAGCTACGTTGGCCTCTCCGCCGCCAAAGTTGATATCAAAACTGTTGGCCTGGACAAAACGTTCATATCCGGGCGTGCTCAAACGCAGCATTATTTCTCCAAAAGTTACAACATGATTCATGGTATTTTTCTTCTGTTATTTTGAATTAATAAATCATTTTTATGCCGTGGAACAGTGGAACAGTGGAACAGTGGAACAGTGGAATGATAGATACTGGCGCAAGCGTCCGCTTGTGCCTGAGAGACTCAAATCGATTCAATCACCTTCTAACTATTGTAACCACAACCACAACAACCCTCCACACTCCCCTCAATCCTCCCACACCTAACCACCAATCACTATTCACTATTCATTTTCCCCAGCACAACCTCCACCACATGCTTCGACCCCTCTGCCTGCAGTGGAATCATATTACCTTCAATCTTCTTTCCGTCAATGGTCAGACTCTTCACCCCATGGCATACACCTTCAGGATTTCTGATCACGATGGAATAATCAACGTCTCTGAATCTTCGTTGAACAGAGTATTCTTTCCATGCACGTGGAATGCAGGGATCTATCAACAGGCCATCGTAAGCTGGTCTGATACCTAAAATATATTGTGTTACAGTGTAGAAATTCCAGGCTGCTGTTCCGGTTAGCCATGAATTCTTGGCTTCTCCGGGTTTGAAGGCATCTTTCCCTGCAATCATCTGGGCATAGACATATGGCTCTGTTTTATGCAGATCGCTTATTTCTTCAAGGTATGAAGGACATATTTTACGGTAATATTCCCAGGCTTCGTCACCACGTCCGATTGCTGTTTCACCTATCATTATCCAGGGATTATTGTGGCAGAATATGCCTGCATTTTCTTTATATCCGGCAGGGTATGACGAAATTTCGCCATATTCAATGTAGTATTTGGTAAATGCCGGGTTATTCAAAACAATTCCATGTTCACAATCAAGATGCTTCTTAACGGAATCCAGGGCCTTTTTGCACAGCCCCTCTTCTTTTCCGATACCGGCCATAGTGCACCAACCGTTTGATTCAATAAAAATTTTCCCTTCTTCATTTTCACGGCTGCCAATTCTACGGCCATAAAAATCGTATGCACGAATGAACCATTCACCATCCCAGCCATGTTTTTTAACAGCATCAACCATGTTATCAATATGTTTCTGCGCACGGTCAGCTTCATTGTTTTTACCGATTTTATTGCACAGTTCAACATAATCACGGCCACATACAATAAATAGTCCTGCTATCATTAAGGATTCTGCTTTTGAACCTTCGGTTTTGTTTTCTGTGGTTTGAAATGACTCATCAGGATCATTAGAAAAGCAGTTCAGGTTTAAACAGTCATTCCAGTCAGCACGACCAATCAACGGAAGATTATGGGGCCCCAGATTATTAATGACATGGTCGAATGATACAGTTAAATGATCAAAAAGTGTTCTGGCAGCAGACATGTCATTGTCGAAAGGCACCATTTCATCAAGAATCCCGAAATCACCCGTTTCCTTTATATAGCTGGCAGTGCCAAAAATCAACCACATGGGGTCATCATTAAAGCCTCCGCCTATATCGTTATTACCGCGTTTTGTAAGAGGCTGGTATTGATGATAACAGCCTCCATCAGGAAATTGTGTCGACGCAATATCGATTATGCGCTCACGCGCACGTTCGGGTATCTGGTGAACAAACCCGGCCAGATCCTGGTTTGAGTCACGGAATCCCATGCCACGGCCGATACCTGATTCAAAGAAAGAAGCAGAGCGTGAGAAACAGAATGTGATCATACACTGGTACTGGTTCCAGATATTGACCATCCGGTTGAGCTTTTCATCCCCCGACTGAATGGTATATACGCTTAAAAGATCATCCCAGTAGCTACGAAGTTCGGCAAAGGCATTATTGACTTTAGCCGCTGTATCAAACCGGTCAATGATGGCCTTTGCCTTTGCTTTGTTTATAACACCTTTGGATTCCCATTTTTCTTCTTCTTTATTCTCTACGTAGCCTAAAATAAAAATAAGGTCCTTTATTTCACCGGGCTTTAGTTCTATTTCCAGATAATGCGAAGCTATCGGCGACCAGCCGTGAGCCTCTGACAT
>JAFGTR010000111.1 GCA_016934055.1 Bacteroidales bacterium
CCTGCCTGCAATAAATGAACTGAATCTGGTTTATAACAATATTGGGAAATATGGTGTCATTGTAAATGACAACTACTGGTCCAGTTCACAATGCGGTGATGGATATGCCTATTATTCAAATGGTGGTTACGGCAGATGTGGATGTTCGGGCAGCTGGTTTGTTACCTGCTATGGACAAAAAGTAAATGCTTTTGCCGTCCTGGCCATTCGAAAATTCAGATCATTCAGGCGAATCGGTAATAATAAATGAAAAGACGGGAAAGACCTCCCGTCTTTTTGTATTTATGAATAATGTATATTAAGCGTTAAAGAAGTATAGCAAATTTGCTCACTTTTCCCCATACTGGCGCAAGGGTCCCCTTGTGCCTTATATCTTCCGTTCTGCCGCAAGTTTAAGCTCGGTACTCCGGACTGTAATTTGTGGCAACAACAATCAAACAGTCTGGAGGCTTTCATAAGATCGACAAAACTGTCAACATGCTAAGGTTGCTGCTAATGGTATGGCCACAAGTTACCGCTGCGCTCAAACTGGCGGCAGTGGTGACCCAACTTGTCACTTGTAACTCGTCACTTGTCACTTTTTACATTCGCAATCCCAAACGGTATATGCACCAGCGGTATCCTGTCCATATGCTCGAGGTGTACGATCTGGTCATCGAAGTAAATATGCGGTTTCATGATTTCCAGAACCCTTTTCTTCTCGATTCCCCCCAGGAAGAATGCCTCATCCGCCGATATACCCCAGCTCTTGAGGGTGTTGACCATCCTTTCGTGGGCCGGAGCGCTCCGGGCTGTTACAATGGCGATTTTAAGCAGTCTGTTATAGCCGGGGTCTTCGTTCTTCTTTTTGTTTTCCAGCTCCTGCAGGAAGGAGATCTTACGGAACAGGTCCTGCAAAGGGCCGGGATTATGCGGTACAAGCGAGAGCTGAGTCTCCATGGCGTGAAACTTTTCAATATCCTTTGTCTTCTTATAAACCATCTCCGCTGCGTCGTCGGCGATCACGCCGTCAAAGTCGAAGGCAATTCTCAGTTCGGGATCTTTTTCATCGTCGGTGATGCGGGTCTCGATGACCCGCCCTGCCGGATACCCGGCACCGATCGCATTCTGCACATCCTCTTCATTGGCTGAAAGGAAGAGCGAGGCGTTATAAGCGGGGATATATTCATGCGGTGAGGTGCCTGAGAAAAAAGCCGCCCGTGATATATCGAGGCCGTACTTTTGTATCGAACGGAAAACACGCATGCCTGTCTCAGGACTGTTTCTCGACAGGAGGATGACCTCAACAGGTTCCTGGCCCGAAAAGGCTGTGTTCAGGTTAAGGAACCTGCGGATAAAAGGGAAGGCGACACCCTTGCTGAGGGTGTTGTCGAGGTTTTCCTCCTGATATGTGCGATAGGCTTCAACGCCCTGTTCACGGTATACCTTATCCGATTCCGACAGGTCGAACAAGGCACTTGAAGCCACGGCGATGACAAGCTTATTTTCGATGGGATAGGGCATTCAGGATTATTTAATACGAAACACAACAATAATATGCAAAATTAATCATACTTGTTAGAGTCGGCTAACTAAAATGTAAATAGTCGTCCTGCTTCCCGGGGTAATGCACTGATTGCTTAACTTTGCGCAACCAAATAGTCTTTATATTCATCTGTATTTTAAAATGATTAAATTAATTATGTTAAAAATCAGATATCTTCCCCTTCACTGCCTGATAATACTTTTTATTTCCTGCAGTGAGTCAGGCACTGACGTACCGATTGAGAAAAAGATATACACAATGATCGACAGGTATAGTTACTTACAGACAGACACTTTGTTTTTCAGTGTGCGTAATTTAACAGATTCATCTGCCTACTTTCTGGTATGCAGCGGCTACCCGAAACCAATTCCTGATATTGAAAAATATAAAGACGGTCAGTGGTCGGTTTACCGGTCTCCCGTTTGTGACGGATTCATGACTTATTGCTGTAAGGAATTTCCCATGCTTGAATCAATTGCCGATACCATACACTGGTATGATCTTGAAAAGGGTAAATACCGGTTGAGATTCCGGTTCTCGGTATTTAATGAAAATCATCAATATATTGATAGTGAATCTGTCTCAAAAGAGTTTATGGTTGAATAGGTGACTGTTTTCAGGATACTGCATTTTTGAACCATAAACCTGTCTGACGGCCTTGCTTTGTCATAGCGGCTACGCGCTTCGCCGTCGGCAAGCCTTTGGTGACTGATGGAAGGCGACACAGGTAGTCTGAAAAAGGATGTTTGAACTTAATGTAATAAAAATTATTAAATTTGTGTAAACAGTTAAATTCTTACATCTGTTTTTAAATAAGCACGTTCTAACTAATGTTTAACTAAACATAAACACTATGAAAAAACTTTTACTCATTGCATTATTTTTTGCAGCATCAAATTTGTTTGCACAGGAATACTATGTGCAGTTTGTTTTAAACGGATGGAGTTCTTATATTGAGATTCCTGAATATGAGTTTACTGAAGACGCAACAAGCTTCTCGGCTATGGCGAAGTATGCACTTGGCCCGGATAACGGAGGGTATGCCCTGAGCCAGATCAATATTTTTCTGAAGCTGGCGAATTCAGATTTTAACGTTGAAATTGGTGCCAGTGGCGCTTCTTCATCAGATGAATTTAAAGAATACACAGTGCCTGTAGCTGCAACCGGTATGGCATCCCGGTTCCAGGTTGCCGGTCAGGAAACTGCAAGCTGGGGAGCGTTGACGGGCGATACCTTATGGGTGGGTGCCATAACAGTCCATACCGAATTTGATGATGAAGTCATCTTTAATCCGGCTGAGGTTGATCCCCAGACCCTTCCCGAAGGCGTAACCATTGTTGAAATCGCTCCCAGCGCTGTTGACACCAGGAATACACAACAGATCACACTGTATCCCAATCCCGCTCAATCAACACTTACCGTTAGCGGTCTTCAGCATATTGCTGAGATCAATGTGGTAAACCTTGCCGGTGCAACGGTGATGACGGTTGAAAATACCCATGTGCTGAATGTTGAGAACCTCTCCAAAGGATTGTATTTTATCAGGGTTCAGGCCGGCAATGAAACACTGACAACAAAATTTGTTAAACAATAAACTCTCGTTTTAAATTATAAAAAGCAAAGGCCTTCCCGGGAAAGGAGGCCTTTTCTTTTTTACTCTTTCGTCACATCTGTGGTTTTCATGTGAATTTGTCTTTAATTTGGCTGAAGAGAAATGTTACGTATTATGACACCATTACAAACTATCATCGAAACCCTTCAGTTAAAACCTCACCCTGAAGGGGGCTATTTCAGGGAGACATACAGAAGTACAGGCCAGATAAGCCAGGAGGCTCTTGGGAATGCATACTCAGGGAAAAGGAATTACTCAACCTGTATATATTACCTGCTGACATCAGACAGTTTTTCTGCCTTTCATCGTATTATCCAGGATGAAGTCTGGCATTATTACGAGGGATCTCCGATTGCTCTTCATATGATCTCTCCGCAGGGAGATTATTTAAGGGTAATGATCGGAAGGGCATTTGATAAAGGACAGGTTCCCCAGTATGTCATTCCCGGCGGTACATGGTTTGCTGCCAGTGTTGAGGACAGTAATTCTTGCACACTGTCAGGTTGCACTGTGTCACCGGGATTTGACTTTGCCGATTTTGAACTGGGAAAAAGAGATGAATTGTTGAAAAGATTTCCACAGCATAGAGAGGTCATAACGCAATTAACAAGAGCTGTCTGAGTTTGAATTTTTTGGATTAAAGGATTGCAGGATAACTGTACTTAGTTTTAAAGACTACACATAACATCGTATTATCCTTAAATCATATAAATCATAAAAAATCCGAATTCAGACTACTTCACTAATCCTAACATCCCTTAATCCGATAAATCCAAATTCAGACAACTAATCCCAATCCCTTTTCAATATTGGCTGACAGGTCGCTGACAAACCGTACCATGGGAGCGCCGTCGATGACATCATGGTCGAGAAGGATGGTCATGTTCAGCATTTCCCTTATCTCTGTCTTGTCATCAACCACAACAGGCTTTTTTGTTATTCTGCCGATGCCGAAACAGACCGGGTGCACAGAAACCGGAATAAACCAGCCATTGATGTTGCCCATCATGCCGACAGCGGTGACGGCAACATTGCCCATTTTCTTATAGGCCAGCCGGGGATGCTTTAAGAGGTAACGCCAGAATGATCTCCTGAGGAATCCGGGCAGATGGTAGTAAAGCAGTTCCAAACGCTTCGCCCGGGCATGAAGAACTATGTCTTTATCAGTCATGGTTTTTTCTATGGCCTCATTGATTTGCTTTGTAATGGATTCTATACTTCTTTCATGGGCCTTTTCAATAACCAGGGGGATAGGGACTTTCCGGCCGTCCACGGTTTTTTCAACAGCCATGGAGACGTTTATATCATTGAAAATGACAACTTTGCGTTTTTCCTTATGAAAGGCAGCCACCTGTGGATGGTCTTTTACTGTCAGGCTGATTACCTTGATCAGCCAGGCGGTGAATGAGATCCTGCCGACCTTGCTTTTATACTTTTTTATCTTTTTCCGGCTTTCAGTTATGTCAATTTCAATAAAGGCTGGAATATGATGCTTTTGCATCCCGATTTCACATACATCAATAGTGGCAATACGGGTTTTGGGGAATAGCTGGGTTTTATATATGGGCATGAGTCAACAGTGATTTTGAAGATGTGATTTTCTCAATATTGCTGCTTTCGATACCAAAAATATTTAAAAAAAGTATCAGGAAGAATTACTTTTTAATAAAGAGATTATCCGGGTCATACGCTACTTCAGCCGTTTTAAATTTGCACAACATGGCGCCGGCTGTAAAGGAAGAATAATTATAAGGAACCGGGGAACAGGTTCCGTCAAGGATGCTCTTCACACAGGCTATTTGCTCAGTGATAAATGTTTTGTCCAGGGGCGTGTTATGGCCAGGCATGATGATATCATATTCTTCCATTCGCTTTTCGACTTTTTGCAGGCTCTTCAGGTATACCTCCAGCGGACAGCATTCTTTCAGGAAGAGCCACACCACGGTATTGGTATTGTCACCGGCAAATAGTATCCTGTGACTGGGGTCAAGCAGGCAAATGCTCCCGCGTGTATGGCCTGGCACTTCAATAACCTCAAGCTTTCTGCCTCCAAGATCAAAGATGTGTCCTTCCCGGATGGGGATGAGTATCGTATTGGATTTTCCCTGCCCTTCAAAATGGCTGTTTATCATTCCGAAGTCATCAGGATGGGCGCAGATATTGGGAAACTGATGGTCGTTCCCGGCATGGTCTTCATGGCCGTGCGTATTGACTGCGATAACCGGAAGCTTTGTAAGAGATCTGATGTATTTTTTAAGATCTCCTGTGCCGTAACCTGTGTCAATGATCAAGGCACTGTCGTTACCCTCAACCACGTATATGTTCACCGAATTATTCTCAACGATGGCCCAGGTTTTTTCAGCAACTTGAATGGTTTTATAACAGGTATCGGCTGGCTGACAGGATGCAGCCGTTGTTAAAATGATAAAGGCAACGAAAAGTATAGTTTGTCTCAAAAACAATACAGATTTCATAGTGTTTGTTTTTTATTATTCCTGATAAAAGTATCGAAAATTTCTTGCTCACGTTATAGTGTATTGCTAATTTTCATCTGTGAATGCAATTGTAAGGGAAATATAGACAAAAATAGTCCTCACCCCCTGCCAACTCTCCATTTAAGAGAGGGGGTAAGGAGAGATTGGGGAGAGAATGAGGAGAGAATGGAAAAGGATAGTGGTAACCAAATATTGAATTCAGATGAAACATATCTTCCGTTTGTTGATACTGATCCAGACCAACACATTGCTGCAGGCCCAACCCGTTAGCATGAGACTCTCGGCTGAAACCGTTGACTTCGGGGATATCGCTGCCGTGATGATACCGGCAAAAACCGTTGAGTTTAAAAACGTGTCGACAGAAAGACTTGCCCTGCTTGTTGTTGAGAAAGGCCCGGATGTTGTTGTCCGCTATCAGCGCCGGTTTTATGAGCCCGGTGAAAAAGGATTGATTTCCCTGTCATATGAACCGAGAGATCTCGGCCTTTTTAATGAAAAGATAAAAATCTTTACCAACCTCGACGATGAGCCATATATCATCACCCTTAAGGGCAACAGCATTACCATTGAAGAATGTTTTCCCGACAAGGCCAATATGAACCTGCGGAATATCATTGCCGTCAATAAGCTTACACAGGCTCCGGTACCATTTGCTGAGGTTTCCTTTATTCATAACTTCAATGAGAGCAGGCCCATTCTTTGCAAAACGGACAGAAGCGGCAAAGCCGTGAAGGCGTTACCAACAGGGCAATATAATGCTCAATCTGAGACAGAAGGCTATGAAGCCTATAACAATGACTTTTTTCTTCCCCGTTCCCGGCCCAACATCCTTATTGAATTGAATCCACGGAAAACCGTACCGGTGAAACCACCGGTTGTCATCCCCGAGGTGACGCCTGACATGGCTGATGTCCCGGAGGTTTCATCACCTGATAAAAAGCCCGTAACATCCAGGGAATTACCTGAAGATAGATATGCAGCCAATAACATCGTTTTGCTGCTTGATGTTTCAAGTTCCATGCGAACCAACAGCAAATTCACTTTATTGCAGCAGTCGGTCAACAACCTGGTCATGGCCCTCAGGGGTATTGACAATGTTTCAGTCATTACCTATGCCGGAAATGCACAAGTTGTGATAAATGGTATACCGGGCACTGAAAAGGATATGATCATGGGCGTGGTACAGGAATTAAGGCCGGAGGGCATCACACGGGGTGTGAAAGGATTGAATACTGCCTATGAACTGGCTGTGAATAAATTCATTTCCGGGGGCAACAACCAGGTCATACTGGCCACCGATGGCGAGTTCTCAGAGAAGAACGTGACCGATGAATATTACCGGCAGTTCATAACAGGTTATGCCGGAAAGGGTATAAAACTTTCCATACTGGGCTTTGGCGTCAATGAAGAGGCGATAAGCCGGATGAAAAAAATGGCTTCTTACGGGGATGGGCGATATATCCACATAAGTTCGGAAAAATACGTAAAAGACGTTCTGATCGACGAGATTAAGGCGATGTCGTTTATGGGAGAGTGAGAGGGGGAGGGAACCCTGCAAGCGGTGTGCGTAAACCATGCGCGTTGAAATCCCTGCCTGACGGCAGGCAGGCTGGCAGGGTGTTAAGACCCTGGCAGGGTGTGGGTTGGTTTAATGAGGTAATCGGTAACCGGTTTAAAATGAATAGTGAAAAGTGCGTCATTGCAAGCCATGCGACAGAAATGGTTGGTTGTGAAATCAGATGATTTTGCATGGCGCGGCAATCGGATCGAACAGGCAAATGGTTATACATGAACTCAAATTGTTCGTAATGATCTTCTTCTTTTGCGATTCGATTACTTCGTCGGCAATTAAAATCATCAAAGCAGAATCAGCATAGTCGCCTCCTCGTAATGATGGCTAAGACGAGACTTTCAGACTGCAAAACTGCATGACTCATTAATCCCCCAAACCCCCAATCCTCAAATCACCAAATCACCAGATCACCAAATCACCAAATCACCAAATCACCAGATCACCAAATCACCAAATCACCA
>JAFGTR010000112.1 GCA_016934055.1 Bacteroidales bacterium
AGACCAGCAGACCAGCCGACCAGAAGACTTAGAAGACAATTCCAGACAGACCAGCAGACCAGCCGACCAGAAGACTTAGAAGACAATGCCAGACAGACCAGCAGACCAGCCGACCAGAAGACTTAGAAGACAATTCCAGACAGACCAGCAGACCATCACAACCGACAACCGGATAACCCACAACCTGCCAACCGGCCGGCCGGCCGACAACAAAAATCAACAACTACAACAGCTCTCCTCTCTCACTCTCTCTCTCACTCTCACTCTCACTCCCTTCCCGGCTTATACACAACAGCCTTGTTGCTTTTTCCGTCAATCTCCACTTTTATGGGTTGTTGAAAGGCAATATGACGTATATGTTCTGATTCGTATGCTGCAGGCTGTGCTGCCAGGAATTCAATGCTGTAAAGCCCGTCATTTATATAGGGATTGATGGTAAGGTAACCAACACCAAAAGTGGTCAGGTTGTGAAAGAAATGGGTCCCCTGGGAGGGATCAATGCGGTAATGCTCTAAACCTGACTCAACGATGACTCTGGCAGCCGATATCTGGGCCCATTTGATAGGGATGCCCAGCCACGGATCAGCAGAACCCCACCGGCCGGGTCCGATTAGAATATAATTCTGTTGGCCGGCGGACAGAGTTTCGTTTAATTTCTCAATCTCAGCTGCAATAAGTTTATTATGGGCAGGATTATAAGCATCCGGTTTGATGTATATGATGTTGCTGATGGAATTATAAACGCCATTGCCCATGGCTTTCTCTGAGTAAAGAATAATATCGTCAGGATTTACTTTGTCAATTTTGAAATTGATGCTTTGATCATTGATGACAATGGGCCTGATTTGAAGGAAATTAAAAATCTTTGGCTCTCCTTTCGGCGTGTCAAGATTTGCGGCAAATTCAATCTCTATAGGATTGTTCATGGCCTTCTGTCCAAGTTGAAGCAAGGTGTCAAGTATTTCAGCCAGGGGGAATGAATTATACTGAAGGATGTTGGAGAATGTTATGATTTTTTTGCCGGGATAGTCAAAGGTGTCACGGATAATATGGTTGTCGAAGTCATAAACCGAAGAAACATAACGCAAGGTTCCATGGGCATCCGCCTCATTTATTTTGAGCTTTACCAGGTTGATTCTGTCATCAGGAGAGGGGATAAAGCTTTCAGGATTCATATCCAGAGCGAAAAAGGATTTCTGTGTTTCACGCAATGCCATTTCAGGATTAGAGAGTTGCAGTATCTTAGTCGGATATCGGGGTGAGAAACGCAGAGAAGCTTCTCCGTCAACGATTAATTTACCCAGTCCGAAGGCTACATTCGCAATGCCGTCCTGGGGTTTTTCCGGACTGATAGGGTAAAAATTGATTGATCGTGCGACGCCGGCCAGTGTAGGATAGAAGTGATTCCCATAACGGTTACCACAGACTTCCTGCAGGATAATGCCCATTTTTTCTTCATCCATAATATTGGATGTGGCAGAAACATATGCTTTACTGGTTTTAAAATATACCGATGCGTAAACACTCTTTATCGCGGTCTCAAGAAGCTTCAATGACAGGGTTTTATTCTTTGTCACCGGTATCATGTAGGTGTTATATATACCTGCAAAAGGCTGATAGTATGAGTCTTCGAGTTTGCTAGATGACCTCACGGCAATAGGATTCACTGCATGAGTCAATATAGCTTCAAGGTCATCACAGGTATAATCGGGTAGTTTACCCTTGATAAAACCGGCCAGTATCTCTTCATCTGTTTGCCCGGACATACCCACTTTATAAAGATCATTGCTTTCCATGAATTCCTCAAACACCTCAGTGCTTAAAACAACAGTGCGGGGAATGGAAATGACCACATCCCTGAATTTCTCGTATAGTTTTTCCTGCTGGATAACTGAATTGAAAAATGCAAGACCTCTTGCCTTCCCGCCGAGTGAGCCTCCGCCAATACGGGAAAACTTCAGGTATTCGTCATACACATGCTTGTCAAATTCAGCAATGGTACCGATGGCTTTGCTGGTACGAAAGCTTGAAATAGCCTTGTAGATATATTTTCGAAGATCATCAATGCATTTAAAATCTTCACTCTGGATTGGTTTGAAGATACTGGCAATAGGGAAAAGGGCACGTGCGTTCAGCCATTTGGATATGTCATCATGCTGCCCGTGGTATACAAGGACTTCATCCGGAATCTTCATGATGAGCTGTTGCAATTCTTTCAGGTCGGCTGCCACCGCAACAGGCTCAAGGGTTTTTGGATGACGGAAAATAAAATCACCAAAACCAAAATTGCGTATTATATAGTCTTTTACTTCATTGGAAAGGTTTTTCGAATGCTTATACAGAAATCCCACCCCAAGTTCCTGTGCATATTTTTCATATGATACATCAGAGGATTGCAATAAAAAGGGTATGTTCTTATCCTCAGCCCTCACAAGTCTGCAAAATTCAATCCCCCCCTGGAATTTTGGCCCTTTTCTGTCCGTGGTCTTTTTAAAACTGATGTCTGAAATAATACCCAAAATATTCTTCTTGTATTTCTCGTATACTGAAACCGCTTCATCATAATTCTGGGCCAGTATCACTTTCGGGCGTCCACGGCGGCGTAACATTTTCTGATGTTCGTTCAGGGCTTCTTTCATGAGCTCCATCGATTGTTGCAGAACAATCTGATACAGGTTTGGGAGAAATGAAGAGGCAAAGCGGATTGAGTCTTCAACAATAAGAATTGCCTGAACCCCAACCTGCTGAATGTCAAAATCAGCATTTCTCCGGTCTTCGATGAGTTTGATAATGGCCAGCAACAGATCGGCATTCCCCAGCCAGCAAAAAACATAGTCGATGGCACTCAGGTCCTCGTTCTCAAGTTTGAGAGAGACTTCACGGGAGAAATGGGTTAGAATAACGATGGGAATGGAAGAGTACTTCCCTTTAAGCTGCTTGGCCAGCTCAAAGGTGTCGAAGTCTCCAATGCTGAGCATTTCAATGATAAGGTCAATGCGATCACCGCTGTCGAGTATGGAAAAGGCTTTTTTTGCTGAGTCAGCATGAACAAAGACCGGCGGGTAACGAAGATTAAGTGAGACATATTCGTTAAAGATATGTTCGTCAATACGGCCATCTTCTTCGAGCATAAAAAAATCATAACTGCTGCAGATGACCAGTACTCTCCTGATCCTGTTTTGCATCAGCAGATTGAAAGAAGTATCAGAGAAATAATAAGTGTCAATATTGTTGACATCAACTTTTCGGGCCATACCGGTTATCGTTGTGCTGATTTAAAGATACGCAAAATAATAAACAATTTTGCAGCCATAAATTCGTATAGTCATTTAGTCAGATCGTCCTGTAGTCAGATAGTCCTGCAGTCCTGCAGTCGTATAGCCTGCCTGCCGTGAGGAAGGTCATGCAGTCGGTGATCAAGGTGTTTAGGGTTTTAGCATTTTAGCTGTTTGGGTTTTTGGTATTAATAAACACCTAAACGCCTATTCAACCCATACTGGCGCAAGGGCCCCCCATACTGGCGCAAGGGTCCCCTTGTGCCTTTGCGTCAAACCACAATACTCTATTCTTGTTTGCCTGTCTATCAGGCAGGTCTGGTAGTCGTGTAGTCGATTGTAAACCGTGAACCGTGAACCGTGAACTGTGAACTAATTATTCTTCAGCAATATCCCTTACATGATGCTCAAACTCCGGTTCCCATGATGGTGATTTTATGCAGATCTGTTTCAGAGAACTTCTGTAACAGGACCTTTTGTCTGGCGGAATGATGATAGGTCTAATGTACAATATACGCCAGTAATCCCAGTGCAATCAATATAATACCTGTGATTTTTCTCATATGCTGTTCCAGAAGATGCCAGTTGAACTTGTTAAGTCCCCTGATGCCCAGAAATACCAGTAAAACCATAAGGGTGGGAGTAATGATTGCATAGACAATCGAAACGATCATTATGCCGATCCAACCTAATGTTCCGGCCTGGAAATAATACGCTTCAAGTTCAATGCAGGGAGAAAGGAACATGGCAAGACTCAGCGAGACCAGAATGGCGATTCGTGATTTTTTATTTTTACTGACCTTCAGATGTTCGTGTTCATGCCGGTTGGCATGAAGCAGATCAATTATTATATAGCTCAATCCCAGCAATATCAGAACCAGGGGTGCAATCAGGGAAGAGACCAGTCCGACAGCATCAGAAAGTTTATATCCGATAAATCCTACAGCAATCCCAATGATGATGGTACTGGCGATATGAGCCAGAGCTGTAATCAGGGCGGCTGACAGGGTTTCCCGCTCTGACCACACTTCCGTTTTTCCAATGGCAATCAGCGGAAGCCAGTGGTTGGGCAAAAGTGCATGTATGATACTGAGAGCAATACTCCCGATAAAAATCTGCCACATGATGATTTACTCAATAGGTTATAAAGTCCTTTAGTCTTAAAGTCTTAAAGCCTGGAAGTCCATTATTCTATACTGTTTACAGTTTACCGTTTACACGTGCCGTTGCTCCCTTGCTGCTTTCTTCATCTCCCGTCACCTTCTTATCACTTGTCCTCTGTCCCTTCTTCCCCCTCGCCAGTGATGCAAAAACGCCAAGGAAGCATAACAGGCCGAACAATAAAAAGGACACCTTTACACTTGACAGAAAAAGATGTTGATTCTGTGTCCCTATGCTGGCTTTGCCAATGAAAATATTGAGCACCATGGTGGCAATGCCCATGCTCATCATCTGGCCTGTCAGTCGCATTGTGCCTACTGTTGCTGAAGCCACACCCAGGTATTTTTTGGCCACGGAACTCATGACTGAATTGGTGTTGGGAGCAGAGAACATACCGAACCCGGTTCCGAGGATTACCAGACTTGTTATGATATAGGCTTTCCCGGTAGCATCATCAAGGAATGAAAGCATAACAAGCCCGATTACAGTAATACCCATACCCAGCGAAGATAAAACTCTCGAATCATATTTGTCAGAAAGTCTTCCGGATACACTTGCCACCATCATCATAACAAAAGGTTGTGTGACCATGATGGAACCGGCCTCCAGGGGCGATAATCCCTGACTGTATTGCAGGTACAAGCTCAGGATAAAGGATACGGCAAAAGTGGCCGCGTAGTTTATCAGGGCAGCCAGGTTGGAAAAAGCAAAAACACGGTTTTTCCTGAACAGGTCGATGTCTAAAACGGGCCATGACTGTTTCAGTTCAACATGAGTGAATACAATAAGTCCCAGTAATCCTGATCCGACAAAGACAAAGGCGTGTAAATCAGGCAATTTCGAAAATCCATACATAAAAGCAGAAATGGCTGTCATTATTATCAGTGAGCCTGTGTAATCGAATTTCTCATGTTTTGCCTCAGCCCATTCGGCTTTGATGGTGAAGATGATAAGAATAATAACCAGCACCGCAAAAGGCAGTGTTGCCATGAAAAGACTTCTCCATCCGAAGGTCTGCGTAAGTATACCACCGATAAACGGGGCTATGGATAATCCGAGATAAACCGCCGATACATTAATGCCAAGGGCTTTACCGCGTTCATGAGACGGGAATGCAGAGGTCAGAATGGCCATCCCGGTAGCGAATGTCATGGCACTCCCTATGCCTTGAATGATACGAATGGTGATCAGCATAATCCCGGTTGTCGACAGGGCACAGAACAGTGATGAAAGAGCTACTATGATGTTACCGTACAGAAATATCTTTTTGCGTCCTAATATATCAGCTGCCTTTCCTAAAGGGACAAGGAATACAGCCGATGACAGCAGAAAGCCCATGGCCACCCAGCTCATTGAAATGGCATTCATTGAAAATTCTTCACCGATCCGGGGTAGGGCAATGTTAACTGCTGCACCAAGGAATGGATTTACAACAGATGTGAGGATGATGACAAATAGCAGGGTGTTTTTATTGAAGCCTGAGTGTTTATGCTTCTGACGCATGAAAAAAACTGTTAAATAGAAAAATTAATTAACGGTTGCAAAGGTAAAAGGAAGTTGGAAAAATATATCAATATCCGGAAGAATTAGCAGAATGATCAGCTTTTTTTAGAATCAGAGGCAGAAACAGGCTCATGGGCCAAAGATGCAGTCTCTGATAATACAGAAAACATACATGCCAAACAGAAAACCAGCGTTTTCATTTTGCATTTGATTTATGGATTGTTTAATTTTAAAACTATACTTCTCCATGTCGGTCAAAACGTATCCGTTTTATAACGGCTTCCATATGCCCATTATTATGACTAAAACAAAGAAAGACAAAGAAAAGAAAGGGATGGCAAAGGACAAGGCTGAGGTAAAGGTCGGGTCTAAATCTGATGAGGCAGTCCTTTTTAAAAATAAGAATGAAAAGGAGAAAAAATTAAAAAAGAAAAGATATAACCGCGAACTTGCCAGGCTTCAGATAGAGTTGGTAAAACTCCACGAATGGATCAGGAAAAAAGGGCTCAAAGTGGTCGTTGTTTTTGAAGGCCGCGATGCGGCTGGGAAGGGCGGTGTGATTAAGCGGATTACCCAACGCCTGAATCCGAGGATTTGCCGTGTTGTTGCCTTGGGAACACCCACAGAGCGTGAAAAAACGCAATGGTATTTCCAACGGTATGTCGCTCACTTGCCGGTCGCCGGTGAAATGGTGCTTTTTGACCGCAGCTGGTACAACCGGGCCGGTGTTGAGCGTGTAATGGGTTTTTGTACAGATGAAGAATACCGGGAGTTTTTACGTACATGCCCCGAATTTGAACGAATGCTGATGCGTTCGGGCGTCATCCTTATCAAATACTGGTTCTCGGTTTCTGATGAAGAACAGGAACGCAGGTTCCGTGATCGCATAGAAGATCCGACCAAACGCTGGAAGTTAAGCCCGATGGACCTGGCCTCGCGTGAAAAATGGGTTGAATATTCCGAGGCCAAGGATGAAATGTTCAAATATACCGACATCAAACAGGCTCCCTGGTTTGTGGTTGAGGCTGACAACAAAAGAAAAGCAAGACTGAATTGTATTGCTCATTTGTTAAGCCTGATTCCATACAAAGACCTCACGCCCGAACCCATAAAACTGCCGCCCCGTAAGCCCCGCAAAGCCTACGTGAGGCCTCCCATAACCGACCAGACCTTTGTGCCAGAGGTTTACTGAAAATATGAGCTCCCGGACACCCTGGCAGGGTGTCTGTAGCAGAATGAGAAACAGAATGATGAAAATGCAGAATTTAGTTAAGATCTTTCTTCCTCATTCTCATTTTCATTCACATTCTCGCTCTACTTATAGTCAGGCATCCTTTCGGGGTGTTGAGGGTGTCAATATAGTATAACTAACTAATTTTCAAAACTATGAAAAGAATAATTGTTGTAATGTTTCTAGGCTTGTTTGCCTTATATTCTTACGGACAACTGACGGAACAACAGAAACAACTCTATGAAAGAAAAATCCAGAGTTATGAAAGAATGAAAAATCTGGGCGGTGCATTTATTCCCGGTGGCGTAGTAGTGGCTGGCGCAGGTTTATACATGATGTTTGAGGGTAACAGCCAGCAGACCGTTGATCTTGGGGAGGTTGTTGTAACCCTTGGAACAGGGTTGTTTGTATCAGGGATTATTTTCAGTATTGTGGGAAAAAGAAAGATGAAGCAATATAAAGAAAAGCTGGATCTTGGAATTGCTTACAACCAAAGAATGAAGGGAATAACATTAGTATACCGATTTTAGCAGACGCCCTGTCAGGGTATCTGTAGCAGAATGAGAAACAGATTGAGCATGAAGAAAAAACAGAGCTCAACAGACATTTACTTCCTCATTTTCATTCTCTTTCTCGCTCTGTTTTTGTAACCGGAGCGGAGTTTCTCAGGGGCAAGACAAAATGGATTGTCTGGGTGCTAGTGGTTCAGCAATCGATCAATCATTTGGGGGTTGCATGACAAGAACCGATATTCGAAATTTGACGGCGCCAGGTAGCGATCCTAAAGAAGTGCCTTTGCGGGACTCAGATACATGGAAGGCATATGAAGCTATAACTGGACATATACAGGTTCGGGATCCAAATGTGGCTTCTTCAATAGATAGAATCCCATATGCTATGAGTAACTTGAACGCCAGGGTATCAATAAACACAAGCAATTCATTTACTGATGTCGGACATAAGGTTGTAATGGATAATATTGTTATAAAAACAGTTTATAAATGCAACGGAACAAAAACTTATAAATTTATTTATAAAGTAATGGATCCTGCTTTTGGGGGATTAAGGCGTATCTATCTTGGACAAATTAAAAATGCACTTAATATTTTTGTATCTTATAAAATGTTTTTCTCCTAAATTGCGAATACTTCTATTTACCTGATTTCTTCAATTCATATAAGGATCATTGGCGAATAACAGGTATTTTTTGTATAGTTATACCATCTACCCATTTTTGTTAAGAGTTTTTCTTCAGAATTTTACTCATTTGGACATTGAGTTTAAAGATTGTCCGGATTAACTGGTTGCAGTCATTGATGTTACTTAGATCATAACTCAGGTCTTTGGTTTTAAAATTAGTTGTTAATTAAAAGTACTCATACTATCGGATTTATAAATAAGTCATGTTACTTATTAAAAAAATTGAATTGAAAAGGTAACGTTTCACATTTTCATGATACTATTATATATAACCCAAACCTTTTCTCCCATGCTTAAAACTGATGTTATTCATGTGTTACAGAAGATAGACCGTCTTATTCTGTCCAACAAGGCATTCTCTCCACTTGCTTTTGCTGAAGAACTTTCTATTTCAGAAAGACAGGTATATAAATATTTGCGATTAATGAGATCACTGGGTGTCCCTATAAGTTATTGTAAAAAAACAGGAAGATATGTTTATAAAAAGCCTGGTTCATTTGTCATAAAATTTGTTGAGGAAGAATGACAATAATTGAAAATCCACTCCCTGCATTTTACATTAAGGCTACTTAGAGTTATTTTCTATAAGCTCTTATCACATATTTTTATTTAGACTAAATAAAAATTTTAAAACTGAATTTTAAGTTCAGTCAACTACTTTTTTTGTTTCATATTTTTATTTCGGGATTATGTAAATCTGGTTTCTTCTAAATTAGAGATCAGATATCTTTTGTTCCTAAGATATTGTTTCCGGATATAGCGCAAGAAAGGGTTAACCAAAATTAGATTTTGATATATCGCATATCTAATAATTTATAAAATCATGAAACGATTAATTTTTTTATTTGCCTTGTTGGGCAATTGCATTTTACTTTATAGTCAAACTGTGAATTTCGGTTACGATGATGCAGGAAACCGAATCACCCGATCAATATCGCTGAAATCTACTTCACAAGGTGACAGTATCTACCAGCAGGAACAGCCTGAAATTAAAGATCAGATAGACGGACAGGAAATATCTATATACCCCAATCCTGTTCAAAGTGAAATAACGGTTAAAATACCGGAACTGGAAGAAGGAGAATATGCTGACATCAGCCTGTATGGACAGGGCGGACAATTACTTTACCGCAATGAAAAGGCTGGTTACAATAATATTATAAACTTTTCAGAGTTTCCGGCTGGCATTTATTTTATGACCATTACCATACGGGAAAAAAGCATACAGTGGAAGGTGGTTAAGGAATAGAAGAGAGCCCCCCTAAATCCCCCCAAGGAGACTTAATTCAAACAATAAATACAACATTTAAGACAAAACAAATAAAAAACCTAAAATAAATAACCATGAAAACAAAAGTCACTTTTATTATCGTATTGATTTTTTTTACCGGTAATACTATTTTTTCACAATTGAAAGTATACTCAACCGGCAATATTGGAATCGATGCAACAAGTCCAGCAAGCAGATTTTGTATTGGTAGCAACGGTAATACATACGCAAAAGCTTACTTATATAATTCAAGTACAGCATCAGATCAAAGAACCTTACAGGTATATAAAGCCAAACCAAATGGTGGTTGGTGTTACGGAACGGTTTCGTCCGTTGAATATGGAGAAACCAGCGGATTGCTGGTTGGTACACTAAGTTCAGCATATCGTGGAAGTACTGCCTATAGTAGTGGGCAGGCTTTTGGTGTCTATGGGCAGTCCGGTAATGCAACAAGTGGGTACAATTATGCAGTATATGGTCAATTGATCGGATCAAACAATGGTGCTGCCATATTTGCCACCGTACCCGGAAAAGGAGGAATTAATGTAGGAGGGATGTATGCAGGTTATTTCAGGGGGAATGTTAAAATTGAGAATGACCTGTGGGTAAATAGTGTTATTGAAACTTCAGATATTAATTTAAAAAAAGATATACGTAATCTTGAAAGTGGTAATTTGTTAAAGCTTATGCAGTTAACTGCCATTAAATACAAGCTTAAGACACCTGTTGAACTCAACTTGTTTGATAAGTCTGTAGCAGATACATCAACTGTTTTGATGAGTGAAACTGAATTGAATGATCCACTTTATACACAGGATCATATCGGATTGTCGGCACAGGATATTCAGAAAGTCTTTCCGGAAGTGGTTAAGGAAGACAGCCGCGGATTCCTCGGTGTGGATTATATCAGCCTGATTCCCATATTAATTGAAGCTATAAAAGAACAACAATTGAAAATAGAAACGTTAGAGAAAAAGATTGCTTCACTTTCTGCTATTAAGTCAAAATAGTAGCAAAATACTGAATTAACAGTGAATTAATATATGAATAAGCTTTTTCTATATATCATACTTCATTTTCAGATACATGATAAAAAATAAAGATATGAATAAGTTTTATCTGTTATTCTTAATAGCAATATGTAGTTCTTTTTCAAATTCAATTAATGCACAAGGGACTGCTCAATACTGGCAATTATATCAAACAATACAAGGAGGTACATATATAGCACGAGACTGGATAGAGTTGCAACCTGGATTTTCGTTTACAGCTTCTGGCAATACCTTTGAAGCTATAATTGATGAAAGTCTGCCTTTTAATGTTATGTATTCAACAACACAACCTGATCCTTCCCAAGAACATAATAAAACATTACCTGTTGGATCTATACCAGGATCATTTGCCGTTTCACCAACTGGAGCGGCAACATATAGTATTCCTATTGAAATTTCCCCTGGGACTAATGGTGTACAACCAAGTCTTGCAATAACATATAATAGCCAAACAGGGAACGGAATGATGGGAGTTGGATGGTCTATTTCCGGACTGTCTTCAATAACCAGGATACCAGCAACATTTTATAACGACAATATGTATGATGGAGTCGATTTGGATGAAAAAGACAGGTTTGCCCTTGATGGAAATCGTTTGATCCTGATAAGTACTAATAAAGAATATGGCGAAAATGGTGCGGAATATAGGACTGAAACGGAAACATTCTCGGTGATTAAATCATATGATACTAATGGAGATAATAGCCCTGAATACTTTAAAGCCTGGACAAAAAGTGGTATTGAAATAGAGTTTGGAAGTCCGAATGGAGGCAATTCACGGTTTATGGTGGGAACTAAGGCATTATTTTGGTCTATAAATAAGATGAAAGATTCACACGGTAATTTCATTACATATCAATACAATAATGCGAACTCAGAATTCTATATTGATGAAATTGAATATACAGGGAATGATGATATTTCACCAGCAATATCACCTTATAACAAAATTAAATTCTTGTATGAAAACAGGACAATTGATCAAAATACTGCATATATTCAAGGCTATTACATTAAACAGAACATGTTGTTAAGAAAAATTGATACGTATAATGAAAATAATTTGTTTAGATCATATCGTTTTAAATATTTTAATGATGTTACTAATCTTGATGTAGTATCTCATTTAGTTGAAATTAGTGAAGAGGGTCATAACGGGGAAAAACTAAATAGTTCAATTTTTAATTGGGGCAATTCTTTATTAAAATATCAGTGGTTGACTTCAAGTATAAATATGACAAGTAGTTCTAAAAAGTATGTTGGTGATTTTAATGGGGACGGATTAAATGACTTATTTTTTGCTGTATATGAAGAGGATGAAGATATGTATTTTGAACATTGGTATCTTTATTTAAGTCAAAGTGGTATAGGATTTCAACTTGAAGATGATGGAACAATGAATAGCAATTATCATGAAGTTATCGTTGCTGATTGTGATCATGATGGGGATGACGATATTGTTTTCAGAAAAAGTAAGCTTATCAATGGAAATGCCAGAGAAGTACTTGAAGGTAACATTCTATCAGATGGTGAACTTGTTTTTTATGAGGATATTAGCGAGATATCAGATATTACTGAAGAGGATGGGGTTAGAACATTTGCAAATGATTTTGATGGGAATGGAACAATAGACTACCTGCTTATAGATAAAAACAATAATTTCAAAGAAGCAATTGGATTTACTGTTTATTCTCTTCAAAGAGGTTGGAATAACTTTCCAAAGGATATAAAAATAGTAGATTTCGATGGGGATGGACGCCTTGATGTATTAGCCATATATAACTCAGAGACTATTATTTACTCTTATATTGTGGAGGAACTAAATTTTGTAGCTATATACAATTTGTCTTTCCCAACTGCAAATTATCGTATCTGTGAAGGTGATTTTAATGGAGATGGTAAAACAGATTTATTAACTTATCTTAATGGCTGGCAACTGTATTATTCAAATGGGAACAGCTATATTCAAAGTACCGGCACAATTCCATTGGTAAGATCAATTGATCCAGGAGAAAGTTATAGTTATTTTAGACCTGATATTATATATGGTTACGATGCTAATTATAATTATTTAATTAATGATTTTAATGGAGACGGGAAAAGTGACATATTAGAATACTTTAATGAGACCGGTAATCATTATGTATATATGCATTACAGTACCGGCATAGGTTTTAAAACAGAATATTTTGTTGAAAATAATATTGATTTTATAGGGCATGGAGATTTAATGTTAGATGCCAATGGAGATGGTAAAACTGAGTTATTTTTGAACAGATGTTCTGACGGAGAAAATGAAAAAATTATTAGATTTCACTCTGGTGAAACTAGCAATTTGGTTAACAAGATAACTGATGGTTATAATCAAAGCATTACTATAAATTATAAATCTCTGGCTGATCCTTATACGAATTTTTATACAAAAGAAACAGGAGCAATATTCCCTTTAAATGATATAATGGTCCCGTTATATACTGTAAGTTCATATTTAAGTCCAAATGGTGTTGGTAGTACAAATACAGTTACCTTATCTTATAAAGGAGCTAAAATCCATAGACAAGGTAAGGGTTTTCTTGGATTCACTGAAATAGCTGCAATTGACCTTATTACCTACATTAAAACCACGCAACATTATAATCCGGTTCATAGCATTGGTTCAAATACATATTACATTTCGTTGCATGAATACTCAAAAGTTGAACTACTACCTAATGAATTGTTATCGGAAACTACCAATGTTTACGACTTTCATGAATATGGAAATAAGCGTATATTTCCTTATTTAAATGAAACTACCACAGACGATTATCTTTATGATACCCGTACGGTGGCCAGTTCAACGATAAATACTGATGGGAATCAAACCGTGTCCTGGGTGAATTATTATGAAGGTACAGGTTTATCTGCAACCTGGATAGCCTCCACACAGACAGATTATTCTATAATACTCCCCAAAATTTAGACCACTGGTTAAGTTGAAAAAAACAAACTTAACTTTACAGTGGAATATGAAAACAAGCAGAAGAA
>JAFGTR010000113.1 GCA_016934055.1 Bacteroidales bacterium
CCACAACCGTCAACCTACCCACACACACAACCTACTTCCAATCCAAAATTACCACGAACCTCAAAGGCATTTTTCCAGAATCCTGTCAGTTTATAATACTTTAATGAAATCATAATCAGTTGAAACAAGTTTTATTTAATTTAGTCCTGTGTTTTATAACTGATCTGATAATCCATGAAACATATCGAAAGAGAGATCACCCCCATAAACAGGGCGCAATTTTACTTATTGCAGAATCATTTCAATGCCCAGTTCGATTATCCCATTCACTATCATCCGGAATATGAAATAAACCTGGTCTTTAACACTTCCGGCAAACGGTTTATCGGCGATGCAATTGAACCCTTCAAATATGCCGATCTGGCGCTTATAGGTTCGAATACCCTGCATGCCTGGACATCTGAATGCAACAACAACAACGCAAGGGTAATTACCATCCAGTTTGCCAGGTATTTTCTGGATCGCAGGACACTGGAATATGATGTGCTGCAACCCATCAGAAAGCTACTCGAAGATTCACAATTTGGTGTGGTTTTCAGAAACCAGGAATTAACTGTATTGAAACAAAAGATCCTGAGGCTTGTCAGGTTAGAAGGGTTTGACGGATTTCTCGGTTTCTTGTCATTATTGCACGATATGGCGGTTTCTTCCTATGATCTTATACTGACTACACCGGTGAGAAATAATCCGGATGAAGTGCAAAACCATTCCAGAATATTGGAAGTGTGTGATTACATTAAGAAGAATTATAAAAAGAAGATAAGCATCGGGGAAGTGGCAGACCTGATCCACATGTCTACCTCGGCGTTCAGCCATTTCTTCAAAAAGCGGACGTACCGGTCTTTTACAGATTATCTGATTGATATGCGGATCAGCAATGCATGCAGGTTACTGCTTGAAACTGATCTGTCAATTGCCCATATTTCCGAAGCCAACGGATTTAATAATGTTTCGAATTTCAATAAACTGTTTAAAATAAAGAAAGGGATGACCCCCAAAGATTTCCGGAAGATCAGGCTGGAAAATCAACCGGCAAGCCAGGGGAAAGAGCACAAAGGATCAAAATAGGATGATTTTTTTTACCAACCACCCCCGATTGGTCTGGAATGAACAGATGTATATGCCTCTTTGAATAGCAGGCGAATTCCAGACAAAAACATTTTTCCCGATTGTAAAACGCCCCGAGTGAAGAATCTCGACAATCCGTCCATTCATATCAGAGATTACCAGCGAACCGTACAATTCCTCTGCAAAAGAGGTGATTATCCTGATTTCTGAGGAAGCAGGGTTAGGAAACATATCCAGCCGAAGTGATGATGATGAATGAATATCATGACAACATGAAACCGGATATTTCTGTACCAAAGATCTGACTGCATTTTCCAGCTGCGGATAGCAGGTAGCAGAATCCTTTAAACCACGTTCTATTGAATCAGCAAGTGAGTAAATATCTTTAACCTGTTCAAATCTGACGGTATCGGTACTGATGGATTTGCCCTTAAAACCATTAATACTCTCAATGGTCTTTATAAGATACTGATATCCCGATTCCAGGCTGGGTTCTATTTCAGTACCTTCATTCCAGTCGTTCCAGGTTTCCAGCAATACCCATTGTATGGGTACTATTCCTGAATAGTTGTTGATATATTCCCAGGTCTTCTCATACACCCATCCTTCCTGCCGGTCAATCCATCTTGTCCCTCCCCAGCATTCATTATTCCGGTCGTCGAATCCGGCCCATACACCGCCAGTCACGAAATCAAGCTTATTGGAATACTTATCCAGTTCAGGATAAAACCAGTCGAGATACACCTTCCCCCAGTTTGTACCGTTCCACACGTTCCCGCCCGGCTCTACCCAGGGATAAAAGGAATTTACATAACCTGAGGCAGTAGATTCTATCTGGTTCCATACCAGGATCGGCTTGCCTGTTGGAAAAACATCATCGAGCGCAGCAGAATATTGTTCGGCTGTGAGGTATTCATTGGGGTAATTAAAGGCAAACACAGCCGGAGTCCCATTATACCGTAAAAAATCGATAGGCTCAGGAAGTATATAATCCCTCAGGTACATAAATTTGTTTATTGCCGCCTCTGTATTCAATAATCCCTGATCATCGTAACTGATTGAATAATCGTAACTGAAATAACTAAGGTTCATGGCATATAAACGCTTTAAAGTTTGTACCAGTGTTTTCATGCATTCTTCGTCATAGATGTCTTTGACATTTATCACCAGACCATCTATACCGCATGACCAGGATAATAGAATATGGTACATCTGGGTTGCCCAGCTGAGCGAGCTGTAATAACCGATCAATGGTGTATGGGGTTGTTTGCAGGACCAATGCCTTCCGTGCTCCCCCGCCCCGAACCAACCCATATAATGAATGAGCACTTTCTTATCCTCTGTTTGACCGTTTAGCCGGATGAAACCAAAAAAAATAAGGAAAAAGACAGCAACTGCCGGTATTTTAAATCTCTTCATCAATAAAGATTTTTTGTGAATCACAATATATCCATCGTTGAAGTAAAAATAAAATATAAAAAGAACCAATTCTTATACTATTCAGTCCGAAAATGATGATTTGATGAATTGAGTAATGATTTAAACCGCAATTGAGACCTTTCAATGTATGTGTTTTATGATTTGAAACGGCCACAGTTATTACCTACTGTCTTGTCGAACATATTACCGTTTAGGGATCGTACCATGCTCTTGTATAGAATAATATTGTTATAAAATATCATTAAGAAGCCTTATCCGTCAAGGAAGGAATCAAATAATAATTGAAACCTGCCGGACAGTCAGGGATGAATTTTTGTAACAAATCATTGAGAAGAGAGAAACATCCTCGCAGAGAATATAATATGCGAATGGAGAGTTGAAAATTCATTTGTTATATGCATTCATACTTTATTTGATAATGAATCAACAAGGGACAAGTCGTGCGGGTATGGAAGAAGTGACGAGTGACGAGTCGTGCGGGCATGGGTGGGATGATTTGAAGATTTGAATGCTCAGACGAATGTTGTCATACTGTCCTAATGGCCAGCGATAGCATATTTATAAGTTGAAATAACCAGTGAATATAATAATAAAAATCCTACACGAAATGCACAACTTCACACTACCCGCTTGTCATTCGTCACTTGTGACTTGTCACTATATTCCCGTGGTGTAGCCCCGCCGGTGGCGGGGTTCCTGGTTTGGGACCAGTGTATATTCATAGATTACAGGGGCCGTATTATTAGTAGTAGAAAATGTAATAGAAAAAATATAATCCTTAAAAAAGAAGTATCGGTTTAATACGTATTATCCAAATCTATATCCTATACCCGACTCCGTAATTAGTAATTTTGGTTTTGCCGGGTCGTCTTCAATTTTTTTCCGTAACTGCGCTATAAATACTCTCAAATACTGAGTTTGTTCAATGTATCCCATACCCCAGACTTCCTTTAAAATATACTGATGGGTCAATACCCTGCCTTCATTTTTTGCCAGTAAAGCCAATAAGGAATATTCGGTTGATGTGAGTTTTATTGTTTCATTGTTTTTGCGTACAATATGATTGGCAATATCAACGGATATAGAACCGAATGTTAAACACGAATTGTCTGATATTTCCTGTCCCTGACGAATGGCAACACGGATTCGTGCAAGTAATTCGCCTGTCCGGAAAGGTTTGGTGAGATAATCGTTTGCCCCATTATCAAGGGCTTTGATGATATCTTCCTCTGAACTACGCACTGAGAGTATAATCACAGGATTTGTAAACCATTCACGCAGTTTCTTTATAACATCAAGACCATCCATATCGGGCAGTCCCAAATCGAGGATTATTAAAACAGGATTAACTGATGCAGCTAAAGCAAGCCCCTCTTTGCCTGTAGATGCTTCGGAAATTTTATAACCATTTGCTGAAAGTGTTATTTCGAGCAAACGTCGAATTTGAACTTCATCGTCAATAATCAAAATGGTACCTGATATTGTCATCTAACCATCTGTTTTTTTAAGGAATTTATATCGGATATTTCAACCGGAATTTTTATCGTAAATAAGGCTCCCCCGTTTTGACGGTTCTCACCAATTACTGTGCCTTTATGGGCTTCAACAAACCCTTTAACGATGGACAAACCTAATCCTGTGCCTCCTGCCTTGGCATCCTTGCCCCTGTAAAATTTATTGAAGACCGAAGGTAATTCGGAAACAGGAAAACCTATACCTCTGTCCATTACCTGAATAGTTAAAGAACCATTATCGAAAAAGAATTTTAACCTGATCCGGCTACCCGAAGGGGAATTTTGCGTAGCATTTAAAATGAGATTATGCAGCACTTGTTCGATCAATCCGAAATCAATGTGTACAAGTGGCATAATGTCCGGGATATTTACAGCCAGTGTGAAAGGCTGCAATTCATTTTTCAATGATTCAGACACGCTGTTTGCCAGATCATGAACATCGCACCAATCCATACGCGGGGTAATGCGCCCGGTTTCAATACGCGACATATTTAAAAGATTTTCAATAAGTCTGTTGAGCCGGATTGAAGCTGTATTTATTTCATTGTAAAGCTTTTTACGGGTATCTTTATGATATTCCTGTGCCAATAAGGTATCAGATGCTCCCAAAATGGTTGCAACCGGTATTCGCAACTCGTGTGAGATAGAATTAAACAAGGTTTTATAAAGTTTTTCTGATTCGCTTATGATATAGGTTTTCTTCGCAGCATCTCGTAAAAACTCACGTTCGAATTTACCTGAGATCTGGGAAAGGCAAGCTTCCCAAAACTGTTCTTCACCGTGTGTAAACACAGCAGGATGTTTCACCGCAACCACACCCATAGTACCACTATTCCCCTGCAGCGGGTAAAAAGTGTGGTCAACGGATGGTAATGTATCTGTGTATTTACCCGCTTTAACAGAATTTTTAAAAACCCAGTTGGCAACGCTCATTTCATTATCGGAGATCCGGATTTCTGCATTATTTTGCACAACTGATTCAAGCTGATTGAATTCATTCTTCAGAAAAATGCAACAATTCAACCTAAAATACTTATGAATATAGCCCAATGCAACTTTTGAAACCTCATTATTGCCTGTGGTAATTGATAGTTCTTTTGTAAGCTGATACAAAGCATTGGTGCGTTCTTCACGGATTCTGATCTTTTTTTCCTGCCGCCGGACCCTTGATGTCAATATCCCATTCAGCAACGCAATGATAAAGAACATGATCAGCATAAACACATCTACTGTCTGCCCTATATGCAACGTATAGGGTGGGGGTATGAAAAAATAATCCCATATAAGAGCACTTAATGTGGAAGCCAGTAAGATCGGACCGGTACCGTAGAAAAGAGCAAGAATTGATACCAAAAACAGCAATGTAAATGATACAGTCTGATAGCCTATGTATTCTTTAAAAATAAAACACAAAACAGAAAGAATTGTGACAAGGAGAGCAGCAATAAAATATTGACGAATATTCGAAGTGAATGACAAGAAAGAAGCTCTTTCTTCATATTTATCCTTTGCCTGCCTGTCAGAACCTAAAATATAAACATCAATATTACCACTGTAACGGATCAATCTGTTCACAAAATTACCTAAGCGAAATAATGTCAGTAAGCTTCTTATTCGTGGTTTTCCTATAATTATATGCGTGATGTTCTCCTTATTGGCAAAATCAACAATTGCCTTGACGATATCATTATTGGTAATAATCCTGACAGCAATACCCAATTGTTTGGCAAGGTTTATATTCCTGTTAAGCTGTTCATTCTCTTTTGTGGCTAAAACACGCGTAGTTTCAACGTACAAAGCCTGAATCTGTGCCCCCATTGAATAAGACAAGTTCTTTGCCCAACGCAACAACCGGGTAGATTGCTGGTTATAATCAATGGCCACAAGTAAGTGAAGTCCCGATTTCCATGGCCCGCGTATGCGCTTATATTGCATGTAATCATGCAACTGCTTGTCCACCCGATCGGCAACGATGCGCAAAGCCATTTCACGCAGTGCAGTAATATTTCCCTTACGGAAAAAGTTTTCCATGGCTTCCTTTGAATGTTCAGGGGTATACACCTTTCCTTCAGAGAGTCTTTGCAATAATTCTTCTGGTGTAAGGTCAACCAGTTCAACTTCATCGGAATTCTCAAATATTTCATCGGGCAGGGTTTCCCGGATAATGATTCCGGTTATCTGGGCAACAGTTTCCGAACGGCTTTCGAGATGCTGAACATTCAGTGTTGTATAAACATTAATCCCATTTTCGAGGATTTCCTGAACATCCAGATACCTTTTGGCATGCCGGCTACCTGGCGCATTGGTATGAGCCAGTTCATCCACAAGGACTAACTGGGGTTTTCGCGCAATGATAGCATCCAGATCCATATCCTGTATAGTTGCAGTCTTATACGCATAGGTTTTTCGTGGTATCAATTCAAAACCTTCAACCAATTCTTCCGTTTCTTTACGATTATGGGTTTCTATATATCCAATAATAATATCATTGCCTTTGAGTTTTTCGGCCTGTGCGGTTTGTAGCATGGTATAAGTTTTTCCAACACCTGCACACATACCGAAAAATATTTTCAATTTGCCCCTTTTGCTTTTTACTTCCTCGCTCATCAAAGAAGCTAATAGTTCATCCGGATCTGGTCTGATATCTTCGAAACCGTTCATTTTATTTTATCAATCTCTAAATTTAACAATAAAACATTTACCCTTTCCTCTCCAAGGCAAAAAAACTGAGGGGCTTCTGTTTGGTTCTTAATGAGTTGTTCTAATTTCAGCTTTTGGTCGTTATTGAAATTACGAGCTTGAACAATGCGTTCGACCTGCAAATAAGCCGCTTTTGGTGAAATATGAGGATCAAGGCCGCTTGCTGATGCAAAAAGCATTTCGGAGGGTATATCGGTAAGACTATCAAGTTTATTGAAAATAACTAATTGTTTTTTTCGCTTATAAACCAGGTTTTTTAATTTAGCATTGGTCAATCCATAATTTGAGCCTCCCGATGGTAATGGATTGTAAGCAGTTGCCGATGGCCTGGACATAAAATATATATTGGTATCAAATTGCTGACCAATATTTTCACTACCAATGGTTTTGTTATCTATATTAATTAAACTGCCATTGGCTTTCCTGGTATAGAATAATTGAGCAAATCCTGTTATTAGAAAAGGGTAAATAATTCCTGTTAAAACAGTAAAGAACAAGAAAATTTTTATCGATATTATAAATGATTTCATTATTGAATACTTTTTGTCTTTTCAAAGTAATTCATTATTTCTTCCAGGGACTTTATAAGAAAATCAAGTTCAAGAATTTTACCTGCAGAAATTAGTATTAAGTCTTTGTCTGTTTCCTGATTAAATTCCTGAATGTTTTTCATCTCATTTTTTCTTCTTAAAATGAGATTGAGTAATAGATCAATGAAAAGATGTTCCATTTCATAAATTAATCAATAGGTCAATCAGTTTGATGCCGATAAACGGGGCAATAATTCCCCCAAGTCCGAATATAAACAGGTTACGGGTCAGAGCTTTATTTGCAGTTACAGGTCGATAACGAACCCCTTTTAATGCCAAAGGAACCAATAGTATAATGATTATAGCATTGAAAATAATAGCACTAAGGATCGCGCTTTGAGGCGACATCAGGTTCATAATATTCAGGGCTGAAAGCACTCCTGTGCCATCTTTGCTGGCATACAGGGGTAAGGCAAGAGCCGGTATTATAGCAAAGTATTTTGCCACATCATTGGCAATGCTGAAGGTTGTCAATGATCCACGGGTCATCAGCAATTGTTTGCCTACTTCGACTACTTCAATTAACTTAGTGGGATTACTGTCGAGATCAACCATATTTCCGGCTTCGCGGGCAGCCTGGGTCCCAGAGTTCATTGCAATGCCAATATCTGCCTGTGCCAGTGCAGGGGCATCATTTGTCCCATCACCAATCATACCTACCAAATGGCCATTTATCTGTTCTTCCCGTATCCTGCGCAATTTATCTTCGGGTTTTGCTTCGGCCATAAAATCGTCAACCCCGGCTTCGGCAGCAATGGCAGCGGCAGTTAAAGGATTATCGCCTGTGATCATTACAGTTTTTATTCCCATTTTGCGTAGCTCTGCAAAGCGCTGTTTAATTCCGCCTTTAACAATGTCTTTGAGGTGGATCAGGCCGAGTACTTTTTTGTCCTTTGCAACCACCAAAGGAGTAGCTCCCTGGCGGGCTATAGCTGAAACGGTGTCTTTTATTTTTTGAGGATAAAAACCATTATTATTATGAATGAAGTTACGGATAGCCTCCGATGAACCTTTTCGGATCTGATGCAGTTTTCCGTCATCCTTTCTTATATCAACCCCGCTCATTCGTGATTGGGCTGTAAAAGGAATAAAGGTTGCATGAAGACTATTCATATCTCTGCCCCTGATATTGAATTTTTCTTTTGCCAGCACAACAATAGAACGGCCTTCGGGAGTTTCGTCCGAAAGTGACGAAAGTTGCGCTGCATCGGCCAATTCTTCTACGCTGACATCTTCGGCAGGGATAAAATCGGTTGCCATACGGTTTCCGAGTGTTATTGTCCCGGTTTTATCGAGTAAAAGAACATCTACATCACCGGCTGCTTCAATAGCCCGCCCGCTGGTTGCAATGACATTTCGCTGTAATAGTCTGTCCATACCGCTAATGCCAATTGCACTAAGTAAACCTCCTATTGTTGTAGGTATTAGGCAAACCAATAAAGCTATCAATACCGGAAGAGTCAAGTTCTGTGATTGAGTTAAACCCGAAGCTTTAAGGCTGTACCCAAAAAAAGAAGGAAGGGTAACTACTGCTAAAAGAAAGATTATAGACAAGCCCGAAAGCAAAATAGACAGTGCAATTTCATTGGGTGTTTTTTGGCGTTTGGCTCCTTCGACCAATGCTATCATGCGGTCTATAAAAGTATTTCCGGATTCGGTGGTAATACGGATTAAGATCCGGTCGCTTATTACTTTTGTACCGCCTGTAACAGCCGAACGATCACCTCCGTTCTCACGGATTACCGGGGCTGATTCTCCTGTAATGGCTGATTCGTCAACACTGGCAATGCCTTCAATTACTTCTCCGTCGGAAGGAATTACATCTCCTTCTTCACATATTACCATATCGCCTTTTTTCAGTTCTGTAGCATAAACTGATATCTCCTGTTTACCGTTTAGCTTACGGGCCTTTATTTGTGTGCGGTTTTTTTTAAGGCTATTGGCCTGTGCTTTACCCCGGCCTTCGGCTATGGCTTCGGAAAAATTGGAAAACAGTACGGTGATCCATAACCATATTGCTATTTTCAGGTTGAATGATGAAAAACTTCCTTGATAAATACCGTAAAAAATAATTATAGTGGTTAACAATGCTCCAATCCCAACCATGAATATGACCGGATTTCTTATAAGCAAGGCAGGATTTAGCTTGATTATGCTGTATTTAACTGCCTGTACAATCAAATTCTGGTTAAACAGGCTTGTATGTTGTTTCGTTTTCATTACTTTCATTCATTAGAAGGTTATGCCAATCCTCAATAACAAATGCTCTGTTACAGGACCGAGTGATAATGCCGGGAAAAATGTCAATCCTCCTATTATCAGGATTACTGCAATCAATAAGCCTATAAAAAGCAAATTATCGGTTCTGAAAGTACCTGACGAAGGCGGAATAATCTTCTTTTCAGCCATTCTTCCTGCAATAGCCAATACAGGGATTATTACACCAAAACGACCAATGAGCATACCAATTCCCAACGTTATATTATAAAAAACTGTATTGACATTTAGTCCGGCAAAAGCGCTTCCGTTATTGCCTGCTGCTGAACTGAATGCATATAGTATTTCAGACAAGCCATGAGGGCCGGCATTATTTATGCCTGATAATCCGTTATTACCAACGGCTGCCCAGGCCGAAAATATGAGGATCACAAAAGCCGGGGCAAGGACCGCAATAATTGCCATCTGTACCTCAAAGGCTTCCACCTTTTTGCCCAGATATTCAGGAGTACGGCCTACCATAAGGCCGGCGATAAATACGGTAAGGATAATAAAGATAAACATACCATATAATCCTGCACCGACACCTCCGAATATTACTTCTCCGAGCATTATGTTTATCATGGCAATCATTCCGGTAACAGGTGAAAGACTGTCATGCATTGCATTGACCGAACCGTTTGAAGCCGCTGTGGTAAATGTTGACCAAAGTACACTGTTGGTTATGCCAAAACGGGTTTCTTTCCCTTCCATCAATGGCAAGTGTCCGAAAATCGGATTTGCTGAATATTCAGCATAGATTGAAATACTCAACCCCGCAACCAAAAAAAACAACATGGTCGCGAAAATTGTCCAACCCTGCCTCACAGAGCCAACCATTTTGCCATACGTAAAGGTTAAAGAAGCGGGAATAAGCAATATTGCCAGCATTTCAAGGAAGTTACTGAATGGAGTTGGGTTTTCGAAAGGATGTGAACTGTTTGAATTAAAAAATCCCCCTCCATTCGTCCCCAATTGTTTAATTGCAATTTGTGAAGCTGCCGGGCCCATCGGGATAACTTGTTGCGTACCTTGTAATGTCTGAACGGCTTCGTAAGGCTTGAAATTCTGTACAACACCTTGACCGACTAATACAATAGAAAACAGTATTGAAAGGGGTAAAAGCACATACAACGTTGTGCGAGTGAGGTCAATCCAAAAATTACCTACCCTGTCGGTTGTTTTTCGGAATATCCCCCTGATGAGTGCCATTAAAACAGCTATTCCGGTAGCTGCGCTTACAAAGTTCTGCACTGTCAGACCTATCATTTGTACTAAATAACTAAGTGTTGTTTCCCCGGCATAATCCTGCCAGTTGGTATTCGTAATGAAGCTAACGGATATGTTAAAGGCAGAGTGCCAGGATACATCTGAAAGATTAGCGGGATTTAAAGGCAAGTAAGCCTGAAATAACTGTATCAGAAAAATAAAAGTAAAACCTGCTGAATGGAATAGTAATAAATTAATAGTATATGTCTTCCAGTTTGTTTCTTCAGTCGGATTAATCCTGACAAGTTTGTAAGTATATTTTTCAAGCCAGCCAAGCACAGGTAACATAAAATGTTTGTTTCCTGCAAAAACTTTGCTCATGTAATTTCCCAGAACTGGCGTTAACCCAATTAGTAAACCAAAGAATATTACTAACTGGATAAATTCAATTAATGAAAACTCATTCATGTTGTTTTATCTCTTATTGCTTTTATTTCTTAATTCTTTTTGCATTTCTTCATATTTTTTATCAAGTTTTAAACGATGTCCGATTAGCCAACCAACTGCATAAAACAGGATTAGTCCGCTAAAAAACTTAATTTAAAGGATGATATTGTCCATATTTTCATGAATTAAAATTTTTCAGGTTTTACAAGGGTATAAATCAAGTAAGCAAAGACAAATAAAGCGATCAAAACACCTAATAAATATCCAAGGGATGTCTCAATTTCAATCAGGCTGGAAACAGTTAATAAGTTTGTTGCATTCATTTTGTATCGTTATAAACGGTACAAAAATGCAACGGAACTTATAAGGATTTTATAAAGGTTATATAGGAAGGTATAAAGATTTTATAAATAAGATTCTCATTTTGATTTTACATCGCTTGCATAGGCTTTTATGAGAAATCAAAACGAATAATAAAAAAATGACCTATTCGGTTACCTGAATTGACGATTTATATTTAAAATATTGATTATTAATGATATAACATAATGGGTTGTCTGACCACCCCGTCTATCAAAATCAAATGTCCTTGTAAATATTGGATTTACAAGGACATTTTTATTAGTAATACAAAAAGTAGTACAAAATATCATTGCGATTGCCCCGCCAGAATTCTTATGGGTCTGGGGAGAGGGGGGGAGAGGGCTCGGACCGGGCTCTTATTTAGAATAATATTGTTTTCTTTTTTTGATCAAATACCATAATTAATCCTCTGCATTGAATTGTCTTTTAG
>JAFGTR010000114.1 GCA_016934055.1 Bacteroidales bacterium
ATAATGATCCCTTTTGTCAGAAAAACAACCAGGAATATCAGATTAACAAAAGCAAATGATTTCACCCCGTTTCGTATTTGAGCATAAATTTAGAAAAATAAACCTGCGAAATGAATAAGTTCACAAAAGAACACAAAAGAAAACAGGCTTGTCAAATCTTATAAACGACAGGTTAATAATGACGCAGAAATAAACCTGACACCGTCACAAGACCTGTCAGAGTTTATTATAAATACAAATAATGTGTTGAATAAAACTGACAAGTTGTGAGCGGGCATCGAAAAAACCTGCCTGCACTGCCGTTTCGGCAGTCAGGAATGCGTGCCACGTGATTTAAGTTTACAATGAAATGCCAACAAGCTTATTTTTTTTTCTTGATTCTTTTGTTTACTTTTCTCATCCCCGCCTGACCAGGCTTAGCCCAAGCGCAGGCGGGCAGGAAGGAGAAAGGTGAAAGCCTGTCCGGCTTGAGGACAAATGTTAAATAAAAAAACACTGCAGTTTTCACCAGAATGATTGGTTGCAATATTATCTTTTTGGTTGTTGTTTTTAACTCTTAATTCGCATTATAAGACAATCATAATTCATTCTTGATGCACCTGACACTGTAACCCAATCCCATATAACCCTGGTCCTGGTACAACCCCTGGTAATCATAGACCATCATACGGGAATAGGCAGAACTGTAGTCGTAAACAGTTGAAGACCAGAAAAAAGTGACCTCGCCCAGGTGACTGAACTCGCAAAAATATGAACGGTGGCCTCCGGGCAAGGCAGAAAATCCAAACCTGTCGGTGCCATTCCCGTGGTATTTCCATCCGCCTGATGATTTTAAAGCCCGTCCGATAGAATAATGATTGATTTTTGAAAAAACAAAATCTCTCAGCTCATTCCATTCCGCATCAGAAGGCAAATGCCAGCCACAGGGACAGGCGCTGTCTGCTGCATACCAGTTATACAAAACGCCATATTTCCTGTAATTTTCAGTAGCCCTGGCCTCCTCCGGAATGGTGCCGTCATAACCGTAAACAAAATAGAAAGGAACGGTCCTTATCTGTCCCATAATATTCCAACCGGAATCAGGACCGACAACAGAAGGCAGGTATTTCAGGTTTTCTGCCATCCAGATCTGGCTGCCGATCGTTATGGTTTTGTATCGTTGACCGTCACGTTCGTCGGTAAAGGTTCCGTGAAGCAATTCGTCTTCCTCTTCACAAGCCATGGCGATAATCATCATGAACCCTGTTAAAATGAAGACAAGCCTGCCGGCCGGTTCTGTTTTCATAGGTATTGTATATAACAGTGGTTAATTTTCTTACAGGATGATTCACCAACGCATTTCCCCGCTTTCAATCCAAACGATTAACGTATCTGTCGGACGGTATGCCTTTATACAGGTCTCAACAGTGAACGGATAGATGGGCGGGGTGCTATGATGCCCCCTGACGATACTTGTCGTATCATAATAGAAATGTTTTTGATTATCAAGTAAGACATCTTCTTCGTGAAAAAGCCCGGTTCCGATATTCCTTACGGTTACCCTGGCTGCATTCGTTGAACCGGAGATTATCAAAAACACCCTGCTGACAGCCCAGTACCGGCTTGTATCATCATCTGCTTCTTCATACACGGCAAGCCATTCCGATCTTGTGATGGTCAGCAGCGTACCCTCTGAACTGCTAAAGGTTCTTACAGAATCATCAACGATCCTTCTTCGCTCATTCGGATCAATGAATTCATCATCTTTTGTGCAGGACAAAAAGAAAAAGACCGAACACAACAATAAAATGGTTGTTTTCAAGGTTCGTTGTTTTGTATTTCCATCTTACCCTTACTACAGAATACTAACCAAACACATCTGAAAGTTATAGAATAATTTTATCACCGCCAAGATCCATATCTCAATTCCTGGTTCTGAATACTCTTAGGTAACTAGAATTTATTACTCAGGTTTTTTAAGTTTTAACTGATTCGATCTGTTTTTCATATGTTTAGCACTGTAGGTGCTAACTGTTTATAGCAATAACATGTCAAAGTGCAGATAAGCCCCGTGGGGGTGACCTGTTTGTTCAGAAAACAATAATCTGTTTCACCTTGATGCACATAAGCCTTATCTGGACAGCTCTTATACTTAACAGGCCACCCCTATGGGGCTTTCAGGAAAAACAGATCAGGCCAAAATCCTTTTACTACAAACAGATTGCCCCTCTGGGGCAATAAATAACTATTCCTGGCCTTGCCAATATAGCCTCTAAAGTATTATCTGTTATTCTTCCTGGGACAATCATTATCAATTATTGAAGGACTGACTACCGGTCACTTACTCTTTCCCTACTCTCCAACAACCACCACAAACACACCTCCTCCCCTAATATCCTCTGTCTTCAATCTTATGCCGGCCTGCCTGATAAAATAATGAATACCACCCAGCATCATATATGTCCTGAAATTTCTGAAGTGATCACCTCCGGCCATACGCTCAATACCCCAGGCTACTGACCCGCCCCACCAATGCGGCATATGATGGTTATAGTCGGCGATGATCAGTCGCCGGGCTACTCTTTTCATCTGAATGAGCACCTTTACTGCCAGATCAGCATCAAACTGGTGGACAGCCATGGAGGTAACGGCTATGTCAAATGCATCATCCGCATAACATGAGAGGTCTTCGGCATCGCGAAGTTCAAAGGCGACATTATCGACCCTCCTGCGCCTGGCAGTCTGCTGAGCAGCGGCAATATGCTCTTCCAAAAGGTCTATACCGGTAACATGACCGGCTTTGTTAGCCATAGCCAGCGCCAGCGCCCCGGTGCCACAGGCAACATCCAGAACGCGGGCAGAGGATTCAATATGACGGAGAACACTTCTCCGGAGTCCCGACAGGACAGGGTCAATGACTACCTGGTAAAAGAATGCGTTTGCGTAAAAGGCCATTTTGTTTTTTAAAAGCGAACACTTTTGTACTTTTATCTGACCACCCTTTAAAACATTACTAATATAATAAGTAAAACACTGAATTCAATGAACAAAGGATACAAATCAACACCACTTACCTTTAACAGGCAAGCCGTAAGAGCTTCTGCGTCGGTAACCAGACAAAAAAACACCATTCACGGTTTTACAGAAGTGGATATCAGTGAACCCCGCCGGATCATGAAGGAACATTATGAAAAAACCGGAGAAAAACTGTCATTAACCGCCTATATTGTCACCTGCCTGGCCCGGGTTTTACAGGAATACCCTCAGTTTAACTCATTCATCAGAAGGCGGAGGCTTATTCTGCTGGATGATGTTACCGTCAGCGTACTGGTTGAAAGGGAATTAAGCGGTGAAACAGTGCCGGAACCTTTTGCGATAAAACAGGCACAACTCAAAACATTTCACCAGATCCAGGATGAACTGAAAGAAGCCCGGAAACAACCGGGTAACCGGTTGGGGAACCTTGGAGATCTTGACTGGTTCCGTTTCATACCCGGATTTTTACTCAGGACTTTTGTCCGTATTGCCGATAAGAATATAAAAATGGCCATCCGCTATGGTAAGATTGCTGTCACCGCCATTGGCATGTTCAGCAAAGAACCGCTATGGTTCATTCCGCACGGCAGTGCAACGGTTTTAGTGACTGTTGGCAGCATTGGCAGCAAAGCTGTGGAAACAGACGGGAATCTGGTTTGCCGGGAGCATCTGTGTCTGACTGTGTCATTCGACCATGATATTGTTGACGGGGCACCGGCAGCAAGATTCATGAATCAATTCATTGAAACTTTAAAATCGGGTAAGCTGCTTGCACCCCAAAGCTTTTAATACAGGCAACTCCCATTCAGCAATCCATAATAAAAACATAAAACATATGAAAAAAGCGAACAATTCATTGTATATGCTAACACTGATCACAACCTCATTAACGTTGCTGACAGCCCTGACAGGTCTATTTTACCAACAAATTTATACCGAAAGGATTAACAGGATAACTTCTTATGAATTAATGGGTCAGGATACAATAACAGCTGTTATTGCCCTTGTTTTTTTGATTTTGATTCTGTTTTCAGATTTCAGAAAAACAAAAACCAAAATATTATGGCTTGGCTTTTTGTTGTATATCTTTTATGTCTATGCTTATTATAGTCTAAGCGGTATATCAGGCAACCTCTACCTGGTCTATATGACAATTACCGGTTTGTCATTATATCTTTTCATTTTCATCATAGCTGATATCATAAGTACAGGCAAGCTTCCTGTTGTAAAAGAAAACTATCCCCGAAAATCACTTTCCGCATTTTTCTTCATTTGTGTTTTGATTGTGAGCATAATGGAAATCTGTGAGATTTTCGAAAAAACAGTCTTATTAAAAGAAAAAATCAATCCATTCTATGTTTTTTATGTCCTTGATCTGTGTTTCATTTTCCCCATGATAGTCATTGCCGGGATTATGAACCTCAGAAAGTCGTCATGGGGATATTTATTCAGTGGTGTAGCACTGATAAAAATACTGACGATTTTACCGGCTGTTATGATGAATGATATCTTTCACCTTTTGTATACCGGGAAGTTCATTGATTTGTCTTTTGACATAATCGCTTTGGTTATTACCTTGAGTGCTTTGGTATTTCTGATTCTTTATCTGAAAAATCTCGAAAGTGCTAACAAATCCTGATATCAGCATCGTTGTTCGGCTGAAGCCATGATATTTGGTGATTTGGTGACCTGTCTGCCGTAGCGGCAGCGCAGGCAGGTTTGGTGATTTGGTGATCTGGTGATTTGGTGATTTGGTGATTTGGTGATCTGGTGATTTGAGGATTTGGTGATTTGGTGATTTGGTGATTTGGTGATTTGGTGATTTGGTGATTTGAGGATTTGGTGATCTGGTGATCTGGTGATCTGGTGATCTCGTGATCTGGTGATCTGGTGATCTGGTGATCTGGTGAT
>JAFGTR010000115.1 GCA_016934055.1 Bacteroidales bacterium
GGAACATCAGGATGTGTTGGCGTTATAAAGGTTGTGAAACCATTTGAACCTGTTCTTTTGGCAGTCCGTGTATACAATTGTCCCCGTGGATTATATAATTCAAAAATAACGGGATGATTATCCGGTAAAAGTTTTTGTTTGTCTTCCAGGATAAAAGTAAGGAAAAGGGTGTCTCCGGGCCTCCATACACCTCTTTCACCATAGATGAAACCTTTTAGTCCTTTTTGCACCCTTGCCCCGGCAACATCAAACTGGCTCAAGGACAGGGATGATCCGTCATCAAGCCTGATATAACCACGCTGATTGTCCTTTTTGGCGATCAGGAGGAAGGGTTTCTCCCTGCACTGCAGGGTAGCCATACCATTATTATCAGTAACAGCGACAGCAACGGACTGTTGCTGGTAATTCAGTGCCGTAACTTCGGTATTGGGCATGGCCTCTGCTGTGACAAGATTTGTCACTGACACAAAAAGAGTGTTATTACCGGATCCTTTAACGATGATACCCAGATCAGAGGCGAGAATATTGCGCGCTACAAAACGATTTTGCGTGTAATAGGATTTGGAACAAGGATTATCTCTCTCATGCCAGTTGTAATCGTAATAATAATCTTCATCGTAAGTGTAATAATCATTATAGTAATCTTCACAGGAATCCCAGTAACTGAGTTCTTCATCATAAGGTTCATCAAAATCCTCTGCATAATCCTCTTCATCTTCTTCCTGGTCTCCGTTGCACGGATATAAAGAATAACTTTTTCTGAACCTGATTTCCAGCCTGTAAATTGAACCGGGATCAGGCTGGATAAATTTAGCCAGGTCAAGATAAAAGATATTCCAGTTGGAAAGATCTAAAGGTTTGGTCGTTAACAGTACTTTCTGCTTGTGAATAAGACGCCCGGCCCTTTTTAACTGGTTACTGCCATCCAGACGGTTTACCTGCAGAAAATGACCGATATTGTTTTCAAAAATTTTGATAATCCTCACGTCAACGGCACTGAGATTGACGGCTTCAAACGGAAATATAAGCCCTTTTGAGTTTGGCAGAATAACACCTTTTCCAACCAAACGCACAGCAGGTTTAGGGATTTCAAAGGCAATTTCTCTTGTATACTCTTCTTTTAAGGCATAACCCTGAATGTTCAATACGCCTTTTCTGACAACAAGCTTAATATTACCTCCCTGTCTTACAGACGGATAAGCTTTTATGATATTGCCGTCAACATGATAAGTGAGTGATGTAAAATTGTCGAGGTAGATCAGTCCTTCAAGATTCTGGCCTTTTTTAACGGGGTCAGAAAAGCTTATCATCATGTATTGTTCAGGCTGGTGGACAACTTTTATGTCCATGATGCTGAAATCTCCCAGGGCCGGAATTTCGAGTTCCTGCTTTCCCTTTGAGTCAATACCGATAGGTTGACCATCCCAGGTAATTTCAAGTTTTTCAACTTTTTCAGTGCGCCTGACACTGTCTATGGTAAAAGTAAATGTCCTATTGTCTGCCGGGGGATCCCATTTAATCCTGAAAGTCCTGTCAGCCTGTCGGGCAGAAATGATTTTTCTGAGCTGGTCATCATCAATGACATCAGCGGCAATCAGGGAACCTCTTATTCTGTTCCACTCTAGACTGGTGTTACTGTATGACTGGAAACCTTCAATATTGACTGAAAATGACTGGGGAATAACTGAAAACTGAAATTCGAATGTTTTAAGATCAGATGATACATCCATGAGTTTTGAAAGGAAAAACTTAACGGTATATGTTTCCCCTGAAATAAGATTTTTTCCGGGTCTGAATTCTATGGTTCTTTTATCGATCCAGAATGCATGTCCTTCCACGCGTGGTTTAAAACTGAACAATTCTTTTTCAATGGCGGTATTGAATTCACCTGCATTAATATAATCTTCTGCCAGAATGATTTGAATAGCTGATTCAGCAGAGATCATTCCGGAAGTAAACGCTGTAATTTTTTCAGTGAAGGCAGGATTAATGGTGAATGTTTTTTCACTTTTTCTTTTACACTGAAGAAAAGAACATGACAGCAATAAGAAGATTGTTCCCGTATAGAGGAATCTCCTGTATGAGCTTATTTTCATGATTGATGGTTTTAAAGGTCCGGGACAACAGACCTTTAAAGTAAATAATTTCAGCGACATGTCAAAACATCAGCAGTAAGAAAAAGCATTTTCAACCAAAAGAGCGGCAGGATTGTATGAGCATTTTTACGCCTTTGTTGAGCTTGCTGTTAAGGAGCTCAGCCTGGGGCAACTGATCACTTCCTGTATACATAATGCATACAAAAAGCTGCCTGTTTTGCTTTTTTAGCTCTTCATAAAGAAAATGCTTATGCTGACGGTATGCTTCTTTTATTTTGCGTTTTATGCGGTTACGGTCAACGGCTTTCTTAAATCGTCTGGTGCTCACGGTAAACATGACCTGAGCAGGATAATGGAATGATGCCGGGGCAGGAAGAAAAATAAATTTCAGAGGATACAGGCTGATGGTGGCACCTGAAGAAAAAAGGGCGTCAATATGAGTTTTAAGGCTGAGCCGTTCGGCTTTTTTAAAGGTTTTCCCAAAGGCCATGAGCACGTTCTGTTTGAAAATAGCCTGGATATCATTCGGGCCTTATTGCTTTTTAAGCACAATGCGTATTACGGTACCTTTGCCCAATTCAGACTGGTGAACAAATATTTTTCCGTCATGATATTCTTCAACAATTCTTTTGGCAAGTGACAAGCCCAGGCCCCATCCTCTTTCTTTGGTTGTGTAGCCTGGTTTAAAGATGGTTTTAAACTTGCCTTTGGAAATGCCTTTTCCGGTGTCAGAAATATCAACAAATACAACCTGATTATGGTCGGTGATAAATATTTCAACTTCACCTTTCCCGTTTGTGGCGTCAATGGCATTCTTACATATGTTCTCTATGACCCATTCAAAAAGGGAGGCATTCAGAGGGACGAGGAGCTCTTCATTAGTTAAATGAACATTAAATATAACTGAGCCTGAAGTTCTGGATTTTAAATAATTAACCGCTGTAGAAATTACAGAAACCAGATTTTCCTTTTTCAGTATGGGTTTTGAACCGATTTTTGAGAATCGTTCTGTTATTTTTTCAAGCCTTTTTATATCCTTTTCAAGTTCAGACAGCAGATCAGATTCGGTGGTTCTGAGTTTCATCATTTCAAGCCATGCCAGCAGGGAAGATATAGGCGTCCCCAATTGATGAGCTGTTTCCTTGGAGAGTCCGACCCAAACCTGATTTTGCTCTGCATTTCTTGATGAACTGAAGGCAAAATAAGCAACAAGAATGAAAAGTAAGATTATTCCCAGTTGAACCAGGGGATAGAAAGTCAGTTTGGTTAATATGGTTGATTTGCTGTAATACAGAAACTGCCGTTCGGCAGGGGAAAGTCTTATGATGATGGGATCAGTTGTCTCTTTCATCTGCTTCAGTTTCTTATTAACGTACCGGGGATTATCCATTTTTGCTGAATCGAGATTCCTCATAAACAGAATGTTGTTAAGGCTATCAACCACAATCACGGGAACGGTTTCATTATTTTGCATAACCTTACCGTAGAAATCAAGATTCCGGTCTGTAAGCTCCGCATTGACAAATTTTTGTTGTGCTTCAGCCAGCAATTCAGCCCTCTTTCGTTCTTCAACGGCCAGCTTTTTTACCAGATTATTCGTATACCAAAGAGAACTAACACCAATGGATACGGCGGCAGCAAAAAGTAAAAATTTCCAGCGTAATTTTCGGGTATATATATTCAATGCTGATGAAAAATTTAGGGCGCTAAATTAATTGAAAAAAATGAAATCCGAACTATCTTCTTCCTCCCATTTTATTCGTATTTCATCTCCGGAATGATGAGTTTTTGTTTCCTTAGGCCGGGGTGATTCCTTCTGTTCTTCTTCCCATTCAATGATAGGTTTGTCATCAGATTTTTCCGGCTTTTCATCAGAAGGAGAACTATTACCCCAGAAAATTTCATTCATTTCTGCACCTTGTTGCTGAATGTTTTTCTTAATCAGGTCGAAGGCTCTTTTGCTGTCAAAAGACACATCGAAATTATCGGGATATCCGATAATCGAAACAGGAAGGACAGATTTCTCCACATCGTTTTCCATAATGAGGTAATCATCAATATCCTTCTTTTTTCGTTTGGCTTTTCTGAACAAAACATCTGAAAGCGCAAGTTTTAGCCTGTAATCAAACGCATTGTCAAAACTGTGTGTGCCTGAAAGTGCAATATTAAAAGCTGATGTATTGATAAGCATTTCAGGTATCTTTATTTGCCGGTTGTATATGTATATTGTATTACTCAGTGTCTTAAACTTTATATGCCTGAGTTCATCAACATGAATGTATTTTGATAAACTCAGCATGGGATCAAATTTTAACAGTTCACCGTTGATTATTTCAATATCAGCCTGGGCGATCAGACTGGCGGGCAGGAAATCCATATGATCATTCCAGCATGCAGAAAAGATGACATGGCTTCCGAGTTTTCCCCTCAGATTCTCATCCACGATAAAATTCTGCCTGAAATTGTTGAATGATGAAAAAAGCTGTTGAATATCAATGTATTTAAGATCTGCATTGCATTCAATCAAAAAACAGGAATCACTGGCTTGTGAAATTGAAGAATTACCTGAAATAGAACCATCTATAAATTTAAAATTAAAATTTTTAATATTAAAAGTCTTTTCTGAATAAGCTGCATCACACTTTAAGTTTTTCGCATCGAATTTACCAATGCGGAATTCATCAGCGGTGATCTTTACGTTTGCATTGAAATGATCAGGGAATTTGAGACCAGTAGAAACATTTGATGTATCTTTTTGTCTGACAGTCAGATTATTGAAATCTAATACCTTCGAGTATAAGTATAAGTTAGAATGTATAATAGATTTTTTATCAGATAAATAGTCAAAAACATTTTCAAAATGACCCGTGGCCAGGAAATATGTATGGTTCAGTGTAAAAGCAAAATCCTGAAATGAGATCTTATTATCTATCAGTATAATCCCGTTAACATCTTCAAAAGTATAATCCGCTTTTTTGAGCTTAAATGAACAGTCCTCAATTTCAAGTGATCCGTATTTCAGATTGGAAAGCAGATTTGATGGTGTAAATGGTTTGTTTATTATCAGATGGCCTTCAGTTTTTAAATGAGCCTGAACGATGCCTTGTAAATATTCAAAATCATCAAATTCAATAAGTTTATATAAATTATTTAAATTGATAGTAGAATTTATTTCAGCATTATAAACAGGATTTTTCAGGTTGTATATGCGGCCTTTTCCGGTAATTCTGCCCGTGCTTAAACGTGCTTCAAGCTTACTGAAAAGTATATTGTAATTTGAAGGTCTGTCGCCTGATATTGTTCCGGCAATTTTAACATGGGATAATTTGCTTTTGGTTTTTTTATTGGTTAAAGAACCGTTTGTGAGTATGTATTCAGCATCAATGCGTGGAAATTGTTCTGAAAAGAAAGGGCCTTTAATATGCATGTTAAATTTACCCTTACCTTCAATGGAAAAAGTATGACGAGTACTTTTATTATTTTGTGGAATAAGGGAACATATTTCATCAAGGCCGAAATTTGCAGAGTTTAAAGAAAGATCAACTGTGATGGTTGGTTTAAAAATCACATGGCCTGAAAGATCAACAGGGAGTTTGTTCAAATTGATTTTGCCATCATGGATTAACAATGTATCATGTTGTGAAGAAGCCTTGAAATCAATTGTAACCGGTAAATCTTTTAAATACATCTTGCTGCCTTGTCCGGTTTTATGCAAATTCATGTCTGCTTTCAGGGCGTAACTCCCATCATCACCGGACAAAGATCCGGACAACATCATTTTGGTTATAAATGATTGTAAAACAAATGGTTTAAATTGATTATTATAATAAAAACTAAAAGAAGAGATTATAACATCATTAAATTCAATATTATAATCTTCACCCGTTGTTTCTTTTTCAATGGATTTCCAGATTGTATAATTATCACGTCCGTTTTTATCTTTCAGAACATTCATTTTTCCGTCAACCAAATGAATTCGTTTCAGCACAAATTCATTTTTTAACAGGCCCAGCAAGCCAAATTGAAAATATACTTTTGACGCACTCATCAGTGTATCTTCAACTTTTTTCGGAAAGCCCTCATAATTTAAACCGGCCTTTGATCTGATAACAACATTTGAAAACTCAACGGTAGCATGCGGAAATTTTCTGATCATGCTGAAATCCATTTCCTCAACGATGATCTCCGTTAATAAATGTTCATTCAGGTATTTCTTCAGGACTTTAACAATGGTTTTATCGTAAACAGAGGACAAGGCTGTTAATAACGTTATCAATACCATTGCAATGCCAAGAATTGAATATAAAAGCCATTTAAAAACCTTTCTTTTCATGCCTGTGTCCCATTATATTGATTCCTTCTGTCAATTTCCGGAATGAAGTAAAAACTGCATGTTATCACCTGGACTAAGTTCAAAGGGCATTTTGCCCTTTTGGAAAATCCTGACAGGTTTGTTTCCGATTAGAGAGAGTTTATGTTCTTCATAAAGAAGAAGACTGCCTTCACGCAAGCCAATCACTGAAATATCGGGATTGAGCTCTAAGAATTCCAGTATTCTCATTTCTCGGGTTTCACCTGCGTGACCATCAGGGTTTTTGTCCAGATAATGAGGATTGATCTGAAAAGGTATCAGATTAAGAGCATCAAAAGAGGCCGGTTGAACAATCGGCATGTCATTGGTGGTGCAAATTGTGGGACAGGCACTATTGGCACCTGCGCTCCAGCCAATATAGGGAATGCCTTTAAGGATTCTTTCTTTAATGGGTTCAAGAAGGAAATTTTTCTGTAACATATTGATAAGTTGAAAAGTATTTCCTCCTCCCACAACAATAACGTGTGCGTTCATAACAGCTTTTACCGGATCATTGGTCTGATGAACAGAAATAAGCCGGATATTCATTGACTCAAATTTTTCCCTGACACGGCTGGTGTATTCATCAGGCGTTATGGTAACACCGGCATAGGGAATAAACAAGGCTTCGGATTCTTCTGTTGTCTGCAGGAACGGTTGAATATGCGGAAGGGCATGCTGCAAATAGGTCTGACCTGCATTTGTAGAATTGCTCAGCAATAATAGTCTCATCTTATAATAATTTTAAGATACATTAAATCCGCTGCGGTGTTCAATGATTTCAGCTCAGGCTTTATCTGCATCAGTATAAGAGGCAGAAGGGATTGTGTGATCTTTCTCTTTTAACAGGGCATTGATCTTTGGAAGGAGTTGTTTACTGTCAACAGGTTTTGCAAGATAATCATCACATCCTGCCTTCGTAATCCTCTCTTTGTCTCCGGCCATGGCAAATGCAGTCTGAGCAATAACAGGCAATTGCGGATTCAATTGTTTTATCCGGCTGGTGGCTTCAATCCCGTCCATACCTGGCATTTGAATATCCATAATGACCAGATCCAGCCTGCTGTTATCGCGGCATATTTCAACCGCTTTTTCACCCGAATGTGCCTGCAGAATGGTTACATCAGTTTTCTTTAGTACTTGGGTAAGATAATTCATACTATTGGGATCATCTTCAACGATCAGAAATATTTTCCCTTTCCAGTTGAAATTGTATTCATATGTTGTATCCTGAAAACCGGGCAAGGTCTTTGTTATTTTAAGATAGGGAAGGGTAAAGAAAAATGTTGTGCCTTTTCCAGGCGATGAATTGACCCACATTTCCCCGCCAAGCAATTCGACCAGGTTTTTTGAAATCGTCAGTCCGAGACCTGTCCCTATGATGTTTTTTTCTTCTGAATGCAGGGTACGTTTAAAACGGTCAAAGATCAGATCAAGTTCCTCACGGGTCAGGCCAACACCGGTGTCTTTAACAAAAAACTCAAGTTTTTCTTCTGAAGTGACTTTATAACCAAATGTGACTGATCCTTTTTCTGTGAACTTTATAGCATTGCCAAGCAGATTACTCAATATCTGACGCAGTCTGAAGGGATCAGTTTTTAACAACAGGTTTTGATTTTCCGGTTCACAGCTGAGTATTATTTCCAACTGTTCTTTGTTAACCCTGTTTTTTACCTCATTAAAAGTGTGATGTAATTCGTTTAATAAGCCGGTCAGATTGCATTCCTTTTTTACAATTTTGAGTTCTCCCGCTTCTATTTTTGCAATATCAATGATATCATCCACCAGGTTCAGCAAAACTTCACCGCTCGACTGGATATATTGAACGAATGACTTTTTCTGGTCTTCAGGGACTTCCTCAGAAGCCAGCAGATTGGAAAAACCAATGATGGAATTCATAGGTGTCCTTATTTCATGCGACATGTTGGCCAGAAATGAAGATTTTAACTGGTCAGATGTCTGTGCTTTACTGGTTTCATCCTTCAGCGTGTTAATATACCTGATCTTATCTGAAATATCAATGATAATGCCGCGTTTACCTGAAATTCTGCCCTCCTTGATGATGTTGTTCATATAAACAGAGGCTTCAAACCGTGACTGGTCTTTTCTGACCGCAACAAAGGTTGCATCTTCAAATTTATCATTCTGCAGTATATCATCGTTGTTTTCCGAAATGAGGGTTTCCGTCAGATTTATACCCGTTTTAAGATCGGACCCGGAATATTTGAATGTACTGAACCAGGCTTTGTTGACATAGGTGTAATTGCCCCAGTTATCTGTTTCAAAGATACTTTGCGGAAGCATGTCAGCAAGCTCCTGATAACGCTTTTTATTTTCTTCGGCATTTTTCAGAACGATACCATGTTGCTTTTCCCAGCTGTGTATTTGTGACAGCATATTCTGAAATTCTTTGTAAATTTCTGTTATCTCACTGGCAGAGTTTTTAAGGTCGATGGCGATAGGCTGATGATTGAATTTATTTCTGGTCAGTGACGAAATATATGCCGTTAGCTGTTCAAGATGCGATACAATATGTTTCGATATTAGAAAGCCGGCAAAAACAGAAAGGGCGATGATCATAAACAGATATCCGAAATAGAAAAAATTAAGCCTGTCGATCAGTGATTGTTGTATCAGTGCAGATTTTTGTGTCAGTCCCATGAACAGGCTTTCAATTTCTTTGCCTTTCTGGTTCAGGGAAGCACTCAGGTTTGCATTGCCGGCCAGTCCGATTTTGTTATCCAGGTCAACCAGTCTTTCGAATGCATTACGGTAATTATCCAGTATACCCGTTAGTAAAAGCCGGTTATCTGGTGACAATGACCGGTCTTTTTCTATGGCGGTGTTAAAATCTGCAGCTGTTTTTCTGAAATGATCAAGAAATTCTTGATTATGCCATTGAAGATAGTCCTTTTCATTTTTGCGCAATTGAAACAATTGTGAGCGGTGCATTCCGGCAATTTTCTCCAGTCTGTTTCCATAATCATTCATCTCACCTGCCAGTCCGAAATCATTGTATCCGCGTTTATAGGTTAAATAGACAAGACTGTCAAACAACACATTAAAGTCATTCAGCTTCAGGATCAGAGGGTCCAGATCCGGTATTATCCAGAAGGCTTTATTTTGTTCATCGGCCCTGAGGGCCTTGATCGTCAATGATATGATTTCGTTTATTTTGTAATGTTTTAGCAGCTGACGACTTTGGCCTGTTTTATAGAAATCAGGATTCAAGGATTCAATGAGCAGGAAATCACTGATGGTTTTGGAATCTTTGAGGAAACTGGCATAAAGGCCGTTAATCTGCTGAACAACAGAAGAAATCTTCCTGGTTTTTTTTTGATAAATGAAATTGGCGGGAATAATAAAAACAAATGTCAATATTACAAATGAAAGCAACCAAGCCAGTAATCTGTATCTTAATGATTTAATCATTATATGTTAAAACTGATCCTGAACCTGTCAAAATAGTTATAATTATTGGATAATATTTCCGTATGGTTTAAAAAGTTATTGACATTTAAAAAAAAATTGAAAAGAAAATCAACATTGAAGTGAAACAATTTGCAGATTGACAGATTTACAGATCGACAAGTTTGCAGATTTGCAGATTAATATGTATTGTCGGCTGCAGACTATTAGTCAACAACTCATCAAACCACCCAAATCAGAAAACATCAATAAGAATCTGAAAAGCCGGCACATTAAATTTCATCACTTTGCCATCAAGGATGCCATCCTGATCAAGTATTATTTTAAGAACTTCATTGGCCATTAAATTGCCTGCCATGTTGTACAATATAACATCACCGGTCAGATTGACAGGATGGCTGGCTTTATCCTGATATTCTGATTCGGAAGAAAACAGCTGAAGGAATGAGGAATTTTTCTTTAAATGAAATGCTGAAATCATTACGGTATCATCGCAGACAATACCAAAAACGACAGGCTTTTTCTTCAGCGAAGCTGTTTTGTCAATGATATGATGAGAGGAGAAATTATCAGTGGCATCCACAATAATATCATAATCAGAAATGATATTCAGAATATTGGCTTCAGCCAGGTAAATATTATGTATTGCAATATGGGAGTGGGGATAATTAGCAGCAGTTTTTTGTTTTGAAATAATAGCTTTTTGCTTTCCCAGGTCGCTATGACCATATAAGGTCTGCCGGGGAAGAACACTTTCTTCAACAATCTGACTGTCGCATATGCCGATAAATCCGACACCGGCAGCAGCCAGGTGTTGGATTGCCGCACTTCCCTTACCTCCTGCTCCAACGATCAATACTTTTGAATTTTTTATCTTTTCCTGTCCGGAGACGCCGATGGAGGGCCGGTCAATCTGATGTTTGAAGATACGTAATTCTCTGTTGCTGAGAAATTCAGACTTCATTCATAATAAGAATCTTACCGCAAAGATAGCAATTTGTGCTTTTCAGAAAATCGCTGTCTTCAGAAAGTGAGTGAAAGTCCTGCTGAAAAAGGAAATAATTCAGGTCCTTTGTTTTTCTGGAACAGGGGTGTAAGATAATAGTCTCCATAAAGTGTTATGCCTTTATATCCTATACGGGCGGTGAGTCCCCAACGAAAAGGATTCAGGTAAAAATCATCATTGTTTTTTGATTTTTTGCTGCCTTCTTCCTCACTGGTAACAATTTTTGTGTGAGAACCCAGTCTTAATCCGCCAATGAGGCCTGCCGAAACATAAAGCCGCTTATCCCGGCTTTTCCCAAACAGTTGTCCCTCAATGATCAAAGGCATTCTGAGATATGTCGTTGTGAGCTTGGTCTTATGAAGGTTCCCGAGGGTATCAACTGAAACGACTGAGCCGTTGTTTTTATCAATGGTGTTGTCGTTGCTGAAGAAATAGTTGGAGAATTCCAGTCCGAGTCCTGAAGTAAACCCCATCCTGTCTTTAAAAATACCAATACTGTATTGCATAAAATTGAGATTCACGTTAAGAGACCGGCTTGCATTCAGTTCCATAAATGAAGTTTCAGGTGTTCTGGAAATGGACCCGCCAGCGTCAAGCAAATTGTTAAGGCCGATTTCGACACCTGCCCAATGCCCTCTGAATTTTTGCTTTTTCTTCGATACACAAAATGTATCCTCAACCTCTTCATTTTCATTATCAAAGATTTCAATATGGGTTTTTTCATCTTTCTCAATGATCTGAATGTTTTTATCACCGATTCTGACTTTTACCGTATCACCGGATTCATGCTCTCCGGCTGAAACATCTGTAGTTCCGGTGATGATAGTGGTATCTTCCGGCGCCACATTTTCCGGAATCTGCAGTCCCTCAACAGAAAGCAACTGTTTGAGTTCATCCTCCTGATCATTAATAAAGGTTGAAGAATCAGTTGTTGATGTTACACGCGCTGTATTTTCAATGCTGTCATTTGCAATACTTATCTCCTGAGCCATAAGCCCTGAGGAAAGCAATAAAACAATAATTAAAGCGGATATTTGTTTCATGATAATTGATATTTAAGATATTTTACCTGTGTGACGTTTCAGGTAACCGGAAAGTTACAGCGCGTTAATTCTTGTTGAATGAGGCAATAATGAAGGATTCTGATCTGAAAACGAGTTCTGACAGTTTTCCCTGGTCGTCAACTGCGCTGTTTAATTCGAGACGGGCTTCGGTAAGATGATTAAATCCTTTTACAATGCCTTCAGCTGTTTTCATCACATCGACTTTTTGCAAAAGGCCTAAAAGATCCGTCATTTCATTCCCGGCATTTTTTTCTGTTGTCATGGCATTATAGGAAGGCTGATCTTGGGATATCAGAGGTTTCCTGTTCAGCGATCTTCCGACGGGTTTTGACACAATACCGGGAACGGGCAATAAACCAGACGGAATGCTGGCTTTCAGGGGAAGCATGACAGGTGAATTATAATCATCTGCATCAGGAGGGAATCCGTTTTTTTCATCAGTCTTTGCTTTTATAGCATGGCTGATGACGGATTTATCTTCAGTATTTTCAACCGGCCTTTTTGGTGTGCTTTTTTCCTGTTTGATATCGCCGGTCATTATGGCATCAGTATATTCGGGGGAAATTGATTCTTTCTCATGTTTTATGGTTATCATCAGGATTAACACTGTAATTGCGGCGGCAATGCGCAGGGCATAAAAAGAGAAGTTACGGAAGGACTTCAGGGCTGTTTTCTTTTTTAAGTTTTCCTTGTCCGGGTATTGAATCTTATGGTCCGGTCCGATCAGTGTATGTCTGAAAAGTTCATGGTCAAAGGCTTTCCGGGGATGAAGACTGATATACTCAGATAATCTTTTTCTGTCAGGGTCTGTGAGTAAGCCTTCTGTTTCGGCAACACAGAATTCATCAAAATTGAATTCATTAATATCTATAATATCATCATAACCCTTTTTAAGGGCTTCTTTATCCGGACATGGAAATGTTTTGGCTGATAATGTGTTATCCCGGGATTCCGGTTCAAGCCATAGCTTTTCTATTTCGGGATTATGGGATAAAAAGGCCATCAGCTCTTCTGATAACAGAGGATCAAGATGACCATCGAGGTAATCGGCCAGATAATCTTCATAATTCAAACCGTTAATACGCATGGTGAACCATTTAAATGAGTGTTTCAATACTCCCGATGTATTTTTTTAAAAACATCCGGGCCCTGAAAATATACACTTTCACTTGTGATTCAGATAAACCTGTAATATTCGCAATTTCGTCATACCGGTATCCTTCATAATCCCTGAGCAGAATAACAGACCTCTGGTCAACAGGCAACAGGTTCACGGCTTCTTCAAGTATGGCTGAAATACCGGTGTATGATTCGATCCTGCTTTCTGAATCATGCTCTTCAATATCAAAACCATGTGTTCTTTTATTTTTACGGATCATATCGATCATGGTATGGTAGGCCGTTGTAAATAAATAGGATTTGGCCTTTCCGGCATCGACAGACGAAATTCTTATCCAGAGCTTTTCAAAAGAATCCTGGACAATATCCCTGGCATTTTCTGAATCCCTGGTGTTTTTCAGAATAAACCGGTACAGTCCGTCGGCATGATCATCGACGGTTTTATTGTACTCCTCAACAGTCATTGTAACATTACAAATCAATAATACGACGAATGAATGAGTCAAAAGTTACAACATGATTTTAAAAAGAATTAATGCAATGAGATAAAACCACAAAAGAACACAAAAGAAAACAAAAGAATACCGGTATTTTGTTTCAGATGTATTTATCCTTTTTTGCTACGAACAGGTCGCCACTGCGTGGCTTAAAAAAAGCACCCAAATAAGTTCAATAGAAAAACCTGTTATTCTTCATGCGGCAATAATGCCCATTATTGAGTGACTCTTATGTGGTTAAAATTAAACAGGCCGGCATAAGCCCCGGGAAAGTAAAACATAAAAGTGTTTCATTTATAGTTAATTAGTCTGTTCATTAAAAAATAATTTTGAATTTACTTGACATGAGAAAAAAATAACATTATATTTGACCGACTGTTCAGTCATAAAATTTTATCAAGTGAATCTTCACTTTTTTTAAGTATTTATAAATGACTGAAAAGTCAGTCAACCATAAAATGAAAAAATATGTCACCAAGAACTGAAGAACAATTTGAGGAGATACGTGAAGAAAGAAAGGAGCTGATCCTTCAGACAGGGTTGGAATTGTTTGCGACCAAAGGCTATCACAACGTTTCCGTAAGTGATATTGCCAGGGCGGCTGACATATCAAAAGGACTGATGTACAATTATTTTGAAAGCAAGGAAGTGTTGTTGTCAAGTGTTGTACAAAAAGGGATTAAAGATTTACTGGAGGCATTTGACAGGGACAAGGACGGGGTACTCACAAAAGATGAACTCTCCTATTTTATTGATTTTATATTTCTGTCATTAAAAAACAATAAACAGTTCTGGAGGTTATATTTTATGCTCATCATGCAGCCCGAGATTTATGAGATGGTGAAAAATGAATACATGAGTTTAAAGGAAAGGGTGATTAAAACCACCTATGCCTTTTTTGAAGAGCGGGGTTATGAGGATCCGGAATGTGAAATATTGATTTTTGCGGCAATGCTTGATGGATTGGCGTTCCAATTTGTGTTTGCAGATGATAATTTTCAGTATCCGTTGGAGAAATTGAGAGATAAAGTATATAAAATATACGGTTTAAAAAAACAATAAAGCAGGTTATGAAAACTATAATGTTGATATCAGTAATGGCTATGATTCAACCATTCATCCTGGCGCAGAATGCAACAGAAATTGTAAAACGTGCTGATGATAAGATGCGCGGTGAAAAATCGAGTTACAGTGTGATGACAATGAAAATCGTCAGGCCGGCGTGGGAACGAACTATTACCTTCAAAAGCTGGTCGAAGGGCACAGAGCTTTCACTGGTTTATGTTACAGCGCCGGCAAGGGAAAAAGGGCAGGCATTTCTGAAACTTGACCGCGACATGTGGAACTGGAATCCCCGGATCAACAGGCTGATAAAACTGCCAACCTCCATGCTTTCACAAGGCTGGATGGGCTCTGATTATACCAATGATGACTTGTTGAATCAACGGTCTATCGTTGTTGATTACAGTCATAAGCTGGTTAAGGAAGAGGTGGTTTCAGGAGAAAGCTGTTACAAAATTGAGCTGATTCCCCATGAAAATGCACCGGTTGTCTGGGGGAAAATAATGATGTGGATATCGAAACAACATGACATAGCCATGAAAATTGAATATTATGATGAGGATGAATTTCTGGTTAAAACAGAAATTGGGAAAGATATGAAAAATATGGACGGGCGATATATACCGTGTACTTTCGAACTTATCCCGGCTGATGAGGAAGGGAATAAAACTGTTGTGATTTTTGAGGAGATAAAATTCAATATTCCCATTGAGGATTCATTTTTTACGCAACAGAATATGAAAAGGGTCAGGTAATTTCAAGAACCAAGATCAAAGACAAAAGATCAAAGATCTAAAATCGAAGAAGGAAGAAAACAGTTGAATTAAAAGAAATCGGACATGAACTTATTTAAAATTGCATGGCGTAACTTATGGAGAAACAGGCGAAGAACGGCCATTACTTCGGCATCAATCCTCTTCGCTGTGTTTTTTGCACTGATTATGCGATCGTTTCAACTTGGATTCTATGACCACATGATACGGAATGTTATTGAATCCTTTTCAGGTTTCCTGCAAATACAACATATAGATTATCAGGATGATCCGTCGCTGGAAAATACTTTCCCTTATTCAGCTGAACTTCAAAAAACTATTGAATCAACACCCGGCATAACAGCTGTTGTTCCGAGAATTGAAACTTTTGCGCTGGCTTCAACAGGGAATCAAACCAAAGGAGCGCTTATTATGGGTGTTGATCCGGTTAGAGAACGGTCCCTTTCAAATCCGGAAAACCTTCTGGTCAGGTACAGGATTACACATGAAGGTATTGACAGGCTGAATGAAGATGGTGGCTTACCTCAACCTGTCCATGAAAAACTAAAGGATATCCTGGGCAATTCATACACCAATACAGGAAGCATTGCCATGGACCTTGAACTTGATGAAAAAGAGGACAGCAAAATTTTGGATGCCATAGCATCAGTCAGCCATTTTCCCGGCAGGTACCTTGAAAATCAGGATGACGGTGTACTTGTCTCCGACCGGCTGGCCAAGTACCTCAGGTTAACGGTTGGTGATACCCTTATTCTTATGGGACAGGGGTATCACGGCGCTACGGCAGCAGATCTTTATCCGGTAAGAGGCATCATAAAACTGATCAATCCTGAACTGGATAACAAAATTGTATACATGAATCTGCCATATGCACAGGACTTTACGGGAGTCGGTGACAAAGTTACAGCGGTAGGTATTAACCTTGCCGACAACAGTGATAAGAACATGCTGGCAATTCAAAGATCTCTGGCTGAAAAGCTGAATTCAGATAAGATTAAGGTTAAAAACTGGAAAGAGTTCAATCCTGTGCTGGTTCAGCAGATCGAAGGGGATAATCAAAGCGGCAAGGCATTCCTGGCACTGTTGTATTTCGTTATTTTCTTTGGCATTTTCGGCACGGTCCTGATGATGATTCATGAGCGCCATCGTGAATTTGGCATGTTGGTTTCTATTGGCATGCGGAAGACAAAACTGGCTCTTATTATGGTTATTGAAATGTTTCTGATCGGGGTCCTGGGCGTTATCTCAGGCACAGTTATCAGTTTACCCCTGTTGTACTATTTTCATATTCATCCTATACGGCTTACAGGAGGTCTGGCGCAGACCATGGAAGATATGGGATTTGATCCACTGATGCCCCTGGCATGGACTGAGTCATATGTTATCTGGCAGGGTTTGATTGTTGCCCTCATGGTGGTATTATCCTGCCTGTATCCATTGCGTAAAGTATTGAAATTAAAAGAAACAGAAGCTCTCAGAAATTAACATAAATATTATGGCTATGATATGGTCAATCGGATGGAAAAATGTATGGCGCAATAAAGCCAGGAGCCTGGTGGTTATTGTCGCAGTTATACTGGGCATTTTCGGTGGTGTGATGGCCACCGGAATCATGCAGGGGTGGATTGTGCAGAGGTTACACGATGGCATTCATAACGAGACCTCACACATTCAGATTCATCATCCCGATTTCATCAATAACGAAGAAATACAATATACGATTCGGGAATACGACACTGTAGCCTGTATTCTCGATACAACGCCTGAAATCATTGCTTGGTCACCCCGTGTTCAGTTGTTTGCCATGATGCAGAGTGACTGGGCTGCTACAGGCACCATGTTGTACGGCGTTGATCCTGTACAGGAAAAGCTGGTCAGTGAAATTCATCTTAACATAGTTGAGGGCCAATATTTTGATGACGATTATCGCATGCCTTCGATGGTCATTAGCAGCAAGACAGCTGAAAACCTGAAATTGCTGAATTATCAGGTAACAGAAGAAAAGCTTGATTCTCTTTTAACAATGGAATTTCCGAAGGATTTAATAAAGAAGGTTGAAAGTATCGGAAAAAAGCGATTCAGGACCGAAAAGGATTTCAGAAAAGCGTTAAAAAATGCATTAGGGCAAAAACAATTTAAGGAATATGGTAATACCCTGGTTGATCTGTTTTCTTTTTACCGGATCAGATCAAAGGTAACTGTCACCCTTCAGAACAAAGATGGCAGGATAGTGTATGCCACCTTCAGGGTGAGGGGGATTTACAAAACACACAATTCATTATTTGATGGCATGAGCGTATTTGTAAGAAAAGACGATCTGAAGGCTTATACGAATCTTGCAGATAATGAGGTTCATGAAATTGCCGTTCTCTGCACAGATAAAGAGACCGGTACGCGTGTTGCAAAGAGATTGTCCGGTCTTATACCCGGCAACAGTGTGCTTTCCTGGCGGGAACTGACACCTGAATTAGCCATGTATACTGATTTCAGTAATATTATGGGTCTCATATATGTTGGCATAATATTGTTTGCACTGGCATTTGGCATTATCAACACCATGCTGATGTCGGTGCTGGAAAGAGTCAAGGAACTGGGTATGCTGATGGCCGTCGGCATGAACAAAAAAAGGGTATTCCAGATGATCATGCTTGAGTCGGTGTTTTTAACCTTAACGGGGGCTTTGATAGGACTGGTTGTAAGTGGTATTACCATTGAGATACTGAGTCATACCGGCATTAATTTTGGCGTTTGGGCTGAAGGTTTCGAGGCGATTGGCTATGCGGCCATTGTTTACCCGGTAGTAACAACAGGAAACTATATTTCTATGCTTTTGCTGGTCATCATTACAGGCATCATTGCCTCTGTATGGCCTGCCCGGAAGGCATTGAAACTAAATCCGGTAGAAGCATTGCGTACCGATTGACTTATTACGACATAATATTGATAACAGTCTTTAATCAACACAACAGATAACAATTGACAGCCATGAAAGTAATAGAATTGAAAAACGTGGAAAAAATCTATAACGATTCCGAATTTAAAGTACATGCCATCAGGGGTATTGACCTTGATTTTGAAGAAGGGGAATTTGCAGCCATTGTAGGGCCTTCAGGATCGGGTAAAACGACTTTGCTGAATATGCTTGGCGGACTTGACAAACCTTCTGCAGGTGATATCATGATCGGCGGCACCCATATCAATGAACTGAAAGGCTCAAAACTGATTGATTTTCGTTTGCACAACATTGGGTTTGTGTTTCAATCCTATAACCTTATCCCGGTTCTTACCGCAAAGGAGAATGTTGAATTCATCATGCAGATGCAGAGGAGGCCTGCAGCAAAAAGGCTTGAAAGAACCCGTGAATTGCTTGAAAAAGTTGGTTTGGGTGACAGGCTGAACAGCCGTCCCAATAAACTATCCGGAGGTCAGCAACAGCGGGTTGCCGTTGCAAGGGCCCTGGCTTCAAAACCCCGGTTTATCCTGGCTGATGAGCCGACCGCCAACCTTGATTCGGTTTCAACTGAGAACCTGCTGGACATTATGGAACAACTGAACCGGGAGGAAAAGATAACTTTTATTTTTTCTACTCATGATGCCAGGGTGGTGAAGAAAGCAAAAAGGGTGATCACCATTGAGGACGGAAAGGTGATCAGGGATGAGTGGAAGGAAGAAGATGTTCGGTAAACGGTAATCGGTAGTTTTGGGTTTGGTGATGTGGGTTTTGGGGTGTTGGGGCGGAAACCCTGCAAGCGGTGTGCGTCAGCCTTGAGCGCGGAAACCCTGGCAGGGTGTGGGAAGGGAGAAGGTGAACGGTATTCGGTAATCGGTGGTTTTGAGTTTTGGGCGAGATGGTTTGGGGTAGTGGTGAAAACTTCGAAAATTGAACATTGAACATTGTACATCGTAAATTGAAATAGAACCAAGAATTAAAAACCAAGAGTCAAGATCAGAGACAAAAGATCAAAGATCAAAGAAGGAAGAAAATGAGAATGAGGAAGCAGGGGGATGTAATTGTTATTGAATAAGATAAAGGCACAAGAGGATCCCGCCAGCGGTGGGACCAGTCAAAGAAAGCAAAGAGTGTGTATATTCCCCTCCTGGGAGGGGCAGGGGTGGGTAAATACCTTTACTATAGACCATTATAAACTACAGAATAGCAATAAATATTAATCAATTCAATCGTATGAAGCCATTAAATATCACAATATTAATATTTGCATATTTTGTTTTTATCCCTTCCAATCTAATAGCCCAGCAACCCGGAGAGAACAAGAAAAAACTGGAATTAAACGGATATTTCTCAAGCATGCAATCGGTTGTTGATATGGATACTCTGGATGGCCGGTGGATCACAGACTATCAGATGAATAACAGGCTGAATTTCTTTTACTATCCTTTAAAATCACTGACGTTTTCAGTTCAGAGCCGCAACCGTTTCATTTATGGCGATCAAATTAAATATGACCTGACGGGAGTTTACAAAAAAACAATGGATGGCGATAATGGCATTTTAGATCTTACTTTCAATGTATTTGACGGCAATTCGTATATTTTTAATATCAACATTGACCGGTTATGGTTAA